>CAISYT010000061.1 GCA_903889785.1 uncultured Caulobacterales bacterium | reverse complement strand
GCTTGTTACGTTCAAACTTTTCCTTGGCCATCTTGGTCTACCTTCGGGCGAGATCTGGAGTGGTTGGACTTCTAGAGATAAAGAGTTTGGAGCGGGTAGTCGGAATCGAACCGGCATCCTCAGCTTGGAAGGCTGCTGCACTACCGTTGTGCTATACCCGCCTGGGACAACTTATAACGCCAAGGGCCGCGCGTGGTGGGGGAAGCAGGACTCGAACCTGCGAAGGCGTACGCCAGGGGATTTACAGTCCCCCCCCTTTGCCGCTCGGGACATTCCCCCTTGCACGCACAGGCCTCTTGGCGCCACAGGGCCCCAAATCGGAGCGCGTCTTATAGTGTCCTCATCCAGCAGAAGCAACGACCGCAAACCCACCTGGCGCCCAAAGTCGGATTCTCCACACTCGGGCCATAAAAACAGGGGTTTGCGCCCCTCTGATAGCGCGGCAAAGGATTGGATCTGGGGCATTCACGCCGTAGAAGCCGCCCTGGAAAACCCCGCTCGCCCTGCCCCACAACGGTTGTTAGCGAATCCCGAAAGGGCCAAAAACATCACCGCCTTGCTGCGCCGGCTCAATATTAATGTCGCGGTCGAGACACAGGAAAACGGCGAAATTGGCCGTTTATTGCCCGCTGGAGCGACCCATCAGGGCCTGGCGATGAAGGCCGAGCCACTAGAGTGCCTCGAGCTGGCCGAGCTGGCCGCCACCCCAGAGGGTGTGATTCTGATGCTGGACCAGATCACCGATCCGCAGAACATCGGGGCCATATTTCGCTCCGCTGCCGCCTTCGGTGCGCGCGGCATAGTGATGCAGGATAGACACGCACCCGCCCTAACGGGTGCCCTGGCCAAGGCGGCGGCCGGGGGAATCGAACGCTGCCCCCACGCCCGGGTCGTGAACATTTCGCGGGCACTGGATGACCTATCCGATCTGGGCTGGCGCAGCATCGGCCTCGCGGGTGAATCTGCGGCGGAGCTTGATGCGATATTAGATGGCGGACCGGTGGTGCTGGTGCTGGGATCGGAAGGCGAAGGGCTTCGCCGTCTGGTGTCGGAACGCTGCGACGCCCTGGCACGGATCGGCCTGGCCCAGAACATGGAGAGCCTGAATGTATCCGCCGCCGCGGCTGTCGCCCTCTACACCGCCGTAAAGGCTCGCGCCTGAGGCCTAAGCAAGCCTCACATGTCGATTTCTGTTTTTGGATTTGAGGGCGGTCTGCGGCTTAACGCGGGCCGGCCTTTCCACCTGCGACGTTGATCTCACCCTCCGCTTGGCCCATTTAGCCTTCAGCGTGAGCCCAACGATCAAAACGCTCAAACTTTTGCACAGGTTAATACGGGGTCAAAATGGATCTGCTCTCCTCTTTCGGCTCCACCGCCGCCCTATTGGCCTTCCTGCAGGTTGTGCTGATCGACGTGTCTCTCGCGGGCGACAACGCTATCGCCGTTGGCTTGGCCGCAGCGGGCCTGCCCCCAGCGCAGCGGCGAAAGGCCATTATCTTTGGCCTTGCCGGCGCGGTTGTAATGCTGATCGGCTTTGCCCTAGTCGCCGTGCAGATGCTGAAGATCATCGGCCTGCTGCTGGCGGGCGGCGTGCTGCTGCTCTGGGTATCGTGGAATATCTGGCAAGACCTGCGGGCCGGACACGCCCAAGATATGGCCGATGGTGAATCAGCCCTGCACCTGACCAATGGCGACCAGACCGTCGTCGTCGCCAAGCCCGATCCGCGCAAGGCGAAAACCTTCTTCGGTGCCCTTGTGCAGATTTTAGTCGTCGACCTATCGATGTCGCTCGACAATGTCCTGGCCGTCGCAGGCGCTGCCCGCGAGCATCCCGGGGTACTGGTTTTCGGCCTGTTGCTGTCCATCACCTTGATGGGGGTGGCGGCGACCTGGATCGCCAAGCTACTGCAGCGGCACAGCTGGATCGGCTATATCGGCCTAGCGATCGTGATGTTGGTGTCGCTGAAGATGATCTGGGAAGGCCACCGCCAGGTTGTGGTGCGCACCAACGCGATCGCACCCTACAACCAATTCATGCCCGACATGCTGGATATCGGCCCCAAAGAAGCCGCAGAGTTTCTGAAGGCTGCCCGCTAGGCCCCGCCGAAGCGCGTCATCCACTCGGCGATCTGCTCGTCCTCGATCTTGCGGAACAGCACCTCTGGTGCCTTGACCGGTCGCCCGACGGGCAGGCGTGCAAGTTCTGACGCCGCAAGCAGCGCGGGCCATGACGGATCGTCTTCACCGACCGACCGGGCGATGATCTCGGCCGTATAGGGAATGAACGGAGCGCTGACCCGCGCATAGAGGGCGACCAGGTTGAGCGCCGTTCGCACCGCCACTGCAGCCCGGTCCGGATTAGTCTTGATCGCAGTCCAGGGTGCCGCTTCCTGCAGGTACTCGTTGCCGATTACCCACAGTTGCCGAACGTCCTGGGCACTCTTGCGAAATTCTATCGCCTCGAGACTGGCGGTTAGCGCCGCAATCGCCTCGTCGACCCGCGCATACAGCGCCCGCTCGACCGCGCCGGCTTGGCCACCAGCCGGCACCTGTCCCTCGAACTTTGATTCGGTGAACTTCAGAATACGATTGACGAAGTTGCCCAGCACATTCGCCAGGTCGCTGTTGATGGTGGCGGCGAACTGTTCCCAGGTGAAGGCGCTGTCCGACCCCTCGGGCGAGGTCGCGGTCAGGTGCCAACGCCAGTAATCGGCGGGCAGGATTTCCAAGGCCGCGTCCATAAAGACGCCGCGTTTGCTGCTGGTAGAGAACTTGCCACCATACCAGTTGAGCCAGTTGAAACTCTTCAACGTATCGACCGTCTTCCAGGGCTCGCCCGAGCCCAGTAGCGTGGCGGGGAAACTCACCGTGTGAAAGGCGACGTTGTCCTTGCCCATGAACTCAACGTAACGCACGTCCGCCGCGCCTTCGTCCTCGCGCCACCAGGCGCGCCAGTTACCACCCGTGGCCTCGGCCCACTCCGCCGTGGCGCCAATATATTCGATCGGGGCGTCGAACCAGACGTAGAAAACCTTGCCCTCAAGGCCCGACCTTGCAACGCCCTGATAGGCCACAGGCACGCCCCACGAGAGGTCGCGCGTGATGCCTCGGTCGATTAGGCCCTCGTCAAGGTGCTTACAGGCGATAGAGCGTGTGAACGGCCCCCAGGCGGCGCCCTTGTCGTCGACCCAGGCGCGTAGGCGATCCTGAATCTTCGACTGCAGCAGATAGAGGTGGCGGGTATCGCGCACCTCGAGGTCTCGTGAACCAGAGATAGCAGAGTAAGGATTGATCAGGTCCAGCGGATCGAGCAGACTTCCGCAGTTGTCACACTGGTCGCCGCGAGCCTTCTCATAGGCGCAATGCGGGCAGACGCCCTCGACATAGCGGTCGGGAAGGAAGCGGCCATCGGTGTGCGAATAGATCATCTGATCCACCCGCTCCTCAATCAGGCCGTTCTTTTCCAGCCTGTGGGCGAAATGCTGCGTCAGGTCACGGTTATGGCGCGAGGATGAGCGGCCAAACCAATCCCACGACAAGCCGAACGCGCGGCCGATGGTGTGCTGGATCTCGTGCTGCTCGGCGCAGTACTGGGCGACCGGCTGGCCTGCCTGGGCGGCGGCCAGTTCGGCTGGGGTGCCGTGTTCGTCAGTGGCGCAGATGTAGAGCACCTCATTGCCACGCGCCCGCTGGAATCGCGCGTAAACGTCGGCCGGAAGCATCGAGCCCGCCAGGTTGCCGAGGTGTTTGATGCCGTTGATGTACGGCAGGGCCGAGGTGATCAGAATGCGCGCCATAACGCGGGCTCTACCGCGCCGCACCGAAGGAGGCTAGCCTTCGCGCGTACAGCAGGCGATGCGCCGGCGCTAAATTCGGAGAACGCGATGTTGCGCGTAAATTGGGCGGGCGTCGCGGCAGGGACCATTGCGGCCTATCTGGTCGGGTTTCTCTGGTACGGGCTGATCTTCAATGACCACTGAGATCG
>CAISYT010000060.1 GCA_903889785.1 uncultured Caulobacterales bacterium | reverse complement strand
GAAGCCCTTATGGCACCGACCCGAATCTATGTGAAATCGGCCCTGCCAGTGATCCAGTCTGGCCGCATTAAGGGCTGTGCCCATATCACCGGCGGCGGACTGATCGAAAACCCGCCGCGCGCTGTCAGCGATGGCCTTGTCGCGACATTCGATTGGGACGCCTGGCCGCGACCAGCCGTGTTTGACTGGTTGCAAAAGGCTGGCAGCGTGGCCGAGGAAGAGATGCGGCGCACCTTCAACTGTGGTCTGGGACTGATGCTGATCGTCGGGATGGCGGATGCCGAGCCGGTATTAGCCGCCTTCCTTAACGCCGGCGAAGACGCTTTCGTCTGTGGGCAACTGGCCAAGGCATGAACCGCACACCGGTCGGGGTGCTGGTCAGTGGTCGCGGCTCGAATATGTCGGCCCTGATCGCGGCGGCGAAACAGCCCGATTGCCCCTATCAGGTCGTCCTGGTGCTCTCCAACACGCCCGATGCGCCGGGCTTGCAGATCGCCCGCACCGGCGGCATCGAGGCCATAACCATCGATCAGCGGAATTTTCCAAAAGACCGTGACGGCCACGAACGAGCGCTCGACGCCGCCTTGCAGGCATCCGGGGTCGAGGTTGTGGCCCTGGCCGGGTACATGCGGGTGTTGACCCCCTTCCTGGTTGGGGCCTGGGCCGGGCGAATGATCAACATCCATCCCTCGCTGCTGCCGAAGTACCCCGGCCTAGATACCCACCAACGCGCGCTAGACGCGGGCGATATGGAAGCGGGCTGCACCGTTCATCTTGTGACCGAGGGCGTCGACGAGGGCCCAGTCCTTGGCCAGGCCCACGTGCCGATCTTGCCGACTGACGACGCCCACGCCATTTCCGAACGGGTCCTGGCCGAGGAGCACAGGCTCTATCCGGCTATGCTCGCCAAACTGTGCCTTTCGCTCCGGCGTTAGCGCGTTCGAGCGCCAAGGCGCGCAACGCCAGCACCGTCACCAGCACGGCCGCGGCCCAGATCACCGCCGCGCCAAACCGCAGGTAGCTTGCCGCCCCGATCGCCGCCCCGCAGCTTAACGAGGCCCAAAGGATAAGGTAGGGGCTCCAGGCCCAGCGGTCGCCCCCCGTTAACGCCGTGGCCAGCCTCTGGCCTGCCTTGACCAAAGCGCCTGTCATGTAGGTCAGACCTACAGCCACCTCGCCCTCACGCTGGAACACCGCGTTCTCTACGCCCATAGCGAGGACAAGGACGGTGACACCGGCCAAGTCCCACCCAAGGGAGAAACTGATTGCGCCGAAAACCAGCAACACTGCCTCTGTGGCCAGCAACGGTCCGCGACACAACCGGCCCCAGCGCGAGACCAAGGCCCCCAGGATCACCCCAATCAGGAACAGAGCGATCAGCCCGGCCGCGCGTCCGGCATTGGCCAGGGTGCCGGTCCCGATCCCAACACCCAGCCGAGTGGAGTTGCCACTCATGAACGAGACAAAGAAGCCGCCGAGCTTAAGATAGCCGACCGCATCGACAAACCCGGCCACGCACGAGAGGCTGGCCGCCAGTTCGATTTCACGCAACTGTAGTCTTTCGTGCGACTGCTCCCCCAGCATCATCCTCGCACCAGACAGCCGCAGTTCAAAAGAAAACGGCCGGGAATCGCTTCCCGGCCGCTTCAAATCGCAGTGCCGCTATTTTTAGCCGACGATCTCTTCGTCCTTGAAGAACAGGGCGATCTCGCGCATGGCCGCTTCCGGGCCGTCCGAACCGTGCACCGAGTTCTCGCCCACGGACTTGGCAAACAATTTGCGAATGGTGCCTTCAGCCGCGTTGGCGGGGTTGGTCGCGCCCATCACTTCACGGTGCTTGAGGATGGCGTTCTCGCCTTCCAGAACCTGGATAACTACGGGAGCGGAGGTCATGAACTCGACCAACTCGCCAAAGAACGGCCGTTCCTTGTGCTCGCCGTAGAACTGCTCTGCCTGGGCGCGCGTCATTCGGATGCGGCGCTGGCCAACAATACGCAGGCCGGCATCTTCAAAGACGGCGTTGATCTTGCCGGTGAGGTTACGCTCGGTGGCGTCGGGTTTAATGATCGAGAATGTGCGTTCGGTCGCCATGGCGCTATTTAAATCTCAACTATGAATGGGAAGGTGGCGGGCTTATAGCCGCATCCCCTCCCCCGCGCCAACCTCCTCTCGCGAGCCGATGATCCGCATTAGTGAACTGACCTTTGACGCGTGGGGGCGACGCTTCTTCGATTCCGCCAGCGTCACTCTTCCACCGGGCGCGAAGGTGGGGCTGGTCGGCCGTAACGGCGTGGGCAAATCGACCCTTTTCAAATTGATCCTTGATCGGCTGCATCCTGGTGGCGGTGAGATCACCTGGCCCAAGACAGCGCGAATCTCCTCGGTGGATCAGGAGCATCCCGCGACACCGGTCTCATTGATCGACACCATCCTGGCGGCCGACATCGAACGCGCCGAGTTGACCGCAAGACTGGACACGGCCGCCCCCGAAGATCTTGGCGACATCTATATGAGACTGATCGAGATCGACGCCGACGCCGCACCGTCGCGCGCGGCCGAGATCCTGGCTGGTCTGGGCTTTTCAACCGCCGATTTGCAGCGGCCGATGGCGCATTTCTCTGGCGGCTGGCGCATGCGCGTCGCCCTGGCTGCGGCCCTGTTCGCCGAGCCGGAGCTGATGCTGCTGGACGAGCCCACCAACTACCTCGACCTGGAAGGCGCGCTCTGGCTTGAAGCGCGCTTGAAGAAATACCCGCATAGCGCCCTGGTGATCAGCCACGACCGCGAACTGCTGAACAATAGCTGCGACATGATCCTGCATATCAATCAGGGCAAGCTCGACCTTTACACCGGCGGCTACGATGATTTCGAGCGACTGAAGGCCGAGAAGGCGCGACTGCAGACGGCCAGCCGGCTCAAACAGGAGGCCGAACGCGAGCACTTGCAGGCCTTCGTCGACCGCTTCCGCGCCAAGGCCTCCAAGGCCGCCCAGGCGCAGAGCCGGATGAAGCGCTTAGCCAAGTTGGCCCCGATCTCTGCGGTGATGAACGAGCGGGTAGCCCCGTTCAACCTGCCCTCACCCAAGCGCCCACTGGCACCCCCGCTGATCCGGCTAGAAGGCGCGGATGTTGGCTATGACGGCAAGGCGATCCTGAAAAACCTTAACCTTCGCATGGATGTCGATGACCGCATCGGCCTGTTGGGCGTTAACGGTGCCGGAAAGTCGACTTTCGCAAAGATGATCGCCGGGGCCTTGCCGATCATGAAGGGCGAACTGCACCGCGACCGCAAGATGAAGGTGGGCTGGTTCCACCAACATCAGATCGAAGCGCTGGATCCGACCGACACCCCGCTAGAAATCATTCGGCGCGCCATGCCCGAGGCATCCGAATCCTCACGACGGTCAAAACTGGCGCAGTTCGGCCTGGGCTTCGACAAACAGGACACGACGGTCGCCAACTTAAGCGGCGGTGAGCGGGCTCGGCTGCTGCTGAATCTGGTGGCGATGGACGCACCCCATATGCTGATCCTGGACGAACCGACCAACCACCTCGATATCGACAGCCGTCGCGCCCTCCTCGACGCGCTGAACTACTATGAGGGCGCAGTCATCCTGATCACCCACGACCGTTCCCTGATGGAACTGGTCACCGACCGGCTGTGGCTAGCGGCAGACGGCGGGGTCAAGCCGTTCAGCGGCGATATGGACGATTACGCTAAGCTCGTGCTCGACCGAGCTCGCATCGCCGCCCGAGCCCCGACACAGATCAAGGACGAGCCGACCAAGGCCACCGCCGTCGCAGCGCCCCCTCCCCCGCCGCCACGGCCCAGACCTCCCGTCGCGCCGCTGAAGCGCAAGCTGGAGGCCGCTGAGCTCGACCTGGCGCGCGCGACAGAGGCGCTTGCCCTCATTGACCATGCCCTGGCCGACCCGACGCTCTATGCCCGCAACCGAGCCGGTTTCGACGACCTGAGCGCCAAACGCGGCAAGGCCCAAGCGCGGCTAGATAAGGCCGAAGCGGAGTGGATGGCCGCGGCGGAATTGCTCGCACAGGCGGAAGCTTAGACACTCGCCTCGAACGTCCCACACTCTGGAAAGGTGCCGACCCTAAGGTTGGCTTAGCCGCACTTTAGTTCCTTCACGATCCCCGTATCGGCGTCGAACAGGATAGTCAGGCGATTAGCGCGGACGTCCGGCGTCATCGGACAGGTGGTGCCGGCAGCTTTGCAGGCGTGTTGATCTTTGGCGCAGAAGCAGCGCAGGCCGATACAGACAGACGGGGACGGCCAAAATCAGGCGGGCTTTGCGGTTCATACCTGCTTGCCCCAGGCTCCGTCGGGCGATTGTTTCCAGTAGGAGACAGGATGCCCATCGGCCTTGAACTGGGCCCAGCGGGTGCGCGCTGCATTCAGCGCTGCCTCGTCACCACCATCGAAAAGCAGGACGCAGCGCTCGAACGCGCTAAGGTCTCCGGCCTCGGCACCGTCGATCAGGAACAGGGCCTGGGCCTTATTGGCGGCGGGCGCAACGGCCTCACTGAGCAGGATAGGCTGGCGAGGCGACAGTGCGTCGCCCTCAAGGGCGTGCGGCAGGAAACTGTCGTCAGCATAGGTCCACAGCTGCTCGTCCAGCGGGCCGGCACCCTCCGGGCTGGCGGTGCGGACCAAGGCACGCCACCCGCGAGCCAGGGTCTTTTCCAGCAGTTGCGGCAGGGCGCGGTCCACCCCGGTGCGTTCCAAGTGGTAGAACCAGACCTCGCAAGGTGCAACGCTCATGCTCGAATATTAGTCCTCATAGGCATCTGCGACCATCCGGTTCAGTAGCCGCACGCCAAAGCCTGATGCGCCATCCGGCACGGTGGGGGTGTGCGAAGGCTTACGCCAGGCCACGCCCGCGATGTCTAGGTGGGCCCAGGGCAGGCCGGCCACGAACTTCTGCAGGATCAGGGCAGCGGTGATCGACCCTCCTGGCCGACCACCGACATTCTTCATGTCGGCGATGGCGGAATCGAACTGGCGCTCGTACGAGGTCGGCAAGGGCATTCGCCAAAGTAGCTCGTTCTCGGCCTTGCCGGCAGCCTCAAGATTAGCAGCCAAGATATCGTTGTTACTATATAAACCAGCATAATCATGGCCCAGGGCGATGATAATCGCGCCGGTGAGGGTGGCAAGATCCACCATGAATTTGGGCTTGAATCGATCCTGGCAGTACCAGAGGGCGTCGGCCAGCACGAGGCGGCCTTCAGCGTCTGTATTGATAACCTCGATGGTCTGGCCGCTCATGCTGGTCACCACATCGCCGGGCCGCTGAGCGTTTCCATCCGGCATATTCTCGACCAGGCCTAGAATACCAATGGCGTTGACCTTGGCCTTGCGGCCGGCCAGGGCATGCATGAGGCCGGCCACGGTGCCAGCACCCCCCATGTCCCACTTCATGTCCTCCATGCCATCGGCCGGCTTTATAGAGATGCCACCCGTATCAAAGGTAACCCCCTTGCCGACGAAGGCGACCGGCTGGGCGTTCGGATCGGCCGCGCCTTTCCATTGGATCACGACCAGCTGGCTTTCACGCATGCTGCCTTGGCCCACGCCGAGCAGCGACCCCATGCCCAGTTTGGTCATTTCGGCAACACCCAGGATCTCTACAGTCAGGCCCATCGACTCCAGCGCCTTGACCCTGCGCGCGAACTCGACGGGATAAAGCACATTGGCCGGCTCAGAGACGAGATCGCGGGTGAACATCACGCCATCGGCCAAGGCCGCGAGGGGCGCAAAGGCGGCCTTGGAGGCGTCAACATCAGCCGTCTCGATCAAAACCTTGGCCACCGACGGTTTCTTGTCCGCCTTCTCGGTGGTGCGATAACGATCGAAACGGTAGGCCGCGAGCGTAACGCCCATGGCGGCGCGGGCCGCAGATTCGGCATTCTCGCCGATGCGGATCACCAGGGTCTTGGATCCGCTGGTCTTAACGCTCGCATAGGCGGCTGCGGCGACCGTTTCGGCAACGGCGGCGCCATAGTCGGCCTGAGG
>CAISYT010000059.1 GCA_903889785.1 uncultured Caulobacterales bacterium | reverse complement strand
TCAGGAACACCGTATCGATGAAGCCGAAGGGGATCAGGGCCGCCAGGGTGGCCCAGACCGGCCAGTTCCATTTCCGGGTGATGACCGAATAGGCCATCAGGGTGTTGAACAGCATGACCCCGGTCACAGCCACGCCATAGGCTGCGGTCAGATTGTGCGAACTCTGGAAGACGAACAGCAGTGTCAGGACACCCAGCATCAGGAAGGTGTTCACGGCCGGAACGTAGATCTGTCCGGCCTGGGTCTCTGACGTGAAGCGGATGTCGATGCGGGGCAGAAGGCCCAGCTGCACGGCTTGCTGGGTCATGGAGAAGGCCCCCGTGATCACGGCCTGGCTGGCGATGACGGTTGCAATGGTGGCCAGCACCAGAACCGGCCAATAGGCCGCCGTCGGCACCATGTCCCAGAACGGATTGCCGGCTGACTGCGGGTGGCGCAGGATCAGGGCACCCTGGCCCAGATAGTTGACCAGCAGACAAGGGAACACGAGGCAGAGCCAGGAAATCTTGATCGGGCCTTTTCCGAAATGGCCCATGTCTGCATAGAGCGCCTCAGCACCGGTCACACACAAGAACACGCTGCCTAGGATCACGAAGCCCAGGAAACCGTCCTGCAGCAGGAAGTTGATCCCGTACCAAGGCAACAATGAGCGGAAGATACGCGAGTCGTCCAGGATGTGGATCAGGCCCAGCCCGCCCAAGGTCAGAAACCAGACCAGGGTTACCGGCCCAAACAGCGCAGCCATTCGGTGCGTGCCCTTGGCTTGCACCAGGAACAGAGCAATCAGGATCACCGCTGAGATGATCACCACATAGGGGCCTAGGATATTGCCCACATGCGGGGCGTCTTTCACCCCTTCAACGGCTGAAAGCACCGAAATGGCCGGTGTGATGATGCCGTCGCCGTAGAATAGCGCCGCTCCCACGATACCGAGGAAGAACACCGCTGTTGTGCGCTTGCGACCGATACCATCGCCCAGGCCGCCTAGCGCCTTCTGGGCCAGGGCCATCAGGGCAAGTGTGCCGCCCTCGCCCTTGTTGTCGGCCCGCATAAAGAAAATAACGTATTTGATGGTGACGAATAGCGTCAGCGTCCACAGCACCAAGCTGACCACGCCGAGCACGGCCGTTTCTTGGCCAACACCGCTGCGCGAATGGGCCAGAGATTCCCTCAAGGCATAGAGCGGGCTGGTACCAATATCGCCAAACACCACGCCGATAGAGCCGAGGGCGAGTTTCCAGAAATGGGCACCGCGCGGCTGCCCGTGCCCACGATCCGGCTCGCTATGGCCGGCCGAGGCGGCGTGCGCCTCGTGTGCTGGCGGGGTATCGGAATTCGCCATTCAGTATCTCCGGCGCGCACGGGCCCAAACGGGCTGGCGGGCGGCCATGCGTCCGAGGATTAGGGCCCCGGGACAGAGGTGCGGCGGGCGCGATACACCCTTTCAACCTGCCGTTCAATGCAGCCTTTGGGTGAATCGTTGCGGCAAACCCTCGGCGGCCCCATAAATCAACGGTGCAATCGCGAAGGAATCCGCTTCACCCGATATCTGACAGCCAGAAATTCCCTGTCGCCGTTCATGCCCTGGCCTATCTTGCGCACAAGGACGCTTTCGCCGCCAAGTATGCAATCTCGAGCCAGGAATTGGCGGCTTCCATGCCGACCAACCCCGTAGTGGTGCGACGCGTCACCGCTATGCTCGGCAAGGCGGGCCTGGTGGGCCCTACACGGGGCCCGGCTGACTCGCCCCCAGACACCTTCCAGCTCGACGTGGTGCTGCGTGCGGTTGATGGCCGCACCAAGCTCGGCGTGCCGCCCAAGGGCGTCGACGGATGCCCGGTGGGGGCGAAGATCCCCGATACGGTGCGCCGCGCCATCGCCGCCGCGTATGAGGCCGCCACAGCGCGGCTATCGGCCATTTCGGTCGACGATCTGCTGAAGGACTAGGTCTAGCTTTCCGAGCGTCTTGAACCGGCGGCTTGGTCGTGCTGTCTGAGGCTCCCGCCCTGTTTTTTGTGAAGAGACCGCCATGGTTCGCCGTCTCGCCCTGATCACCGGCGCCTCTGCCGGGATTGGGGCCGCCTTTGCCCGAATCTACGCCGGCCAAGGCTACGACGTGGCCCTGACCGCGCGGCGCACCGATCGGCTGGAAAAGCTCAGCGCCGAAATTGCCCTCCGCTTCGGGGTCGAGGCCCTGACCGTCACGGCGGATCTGGCCGACGCCGACGGTCTTGAGATCATAATCGATGCCCTGGCCGGGCAAGGCCGTAACGTCGATGCCCTGATTAACAATGCCGGCTATGGCCTGACCGGGACCTATGCCGGCACCGGCTGGGCCGACCAGCAGGCCTTTCTCAATGTGATGGTCCTGGCCCCCTGCGAACTGGCGCACAAACTGCTGCCCGGGATGATCGAGCGGCGCTTTGGGCGGATCGTTAATGTTGCCTCGCTCGCAGGCTTGGTCACGCCGGCGGGGGGCCACACGCTCTATGCGGCATCAAAGGCGATGATGATCCGCTTCTCGCAGAGCCTGCATTTGGAAAACCTCGACACCGGTGTGCACGTGACCGCCTTGTGCCCGGGCTTTACCCTGTCGGAATTCCATGACGTCAACGGTACGCGCGAGCGCATGAACCGCGCCCTGCCAGCCTGGATGTGGCTGGGGGCCGACGAGGTCGCGGCGGCGGGCTATGAGGCGGTCGAGGCGAACCGGCCTGTGTCGGTGCCCGGCACCCCCAATAAGCTGATCGCCCTGGCCGCCAAACTGATCCCAGATGAATGGACGATGGCCTTGATCGCCAGCCAGGGCCACCGGTTCCGGCAACTGTGAATTTGGCTCACGGTAAGCTAAGGGGCTGACATGAGCAACGCAGCCCCCCAGACAGACCCTCGCCTGATTGTTCCGCTCGACCTGCCCACGGCTGACGACGCCCGCGCCATGGTCGCCGCCATCGGCGACGCGGTCAGTTTTTATAAGGTGGGGCTGGAGTTGCTGGCCAGCGATGGCATGACCCTGGCGCGCGAGCTCAAGGCCCAGGGCAAATCGGTATTCCTGGACTGGAAACTCCACGATATCGGCGAGACCGTGCGCCGCGCCGCCGCCGTGCTGGGCCGCTCGAACTGCGACCTGTTGACCGTGCATGCCGAGCCACAGGTCATGGCCGCTGCCGTGCAGGGTCGCGGCGCGGACTCGCCGTTGAAGATTCTGGCCGTGACCGTGCTGACCAGCCTGACGGATGCCGATCTTATCGAGATGGGCTCGGCGTTTGGTGCGCGAGATCTTGTGGAACGCCGGATCGGCCAGGCCCTGGCCGCCGGGGTCGACGGGGTGGTTTCCAGCCCGCAGGAGGCGTCCCTGGCCCGCGATCTGGCCCGCGCTGTCGGACGACCAGACTTCTTGGTCGTGACCCCTGGGACGCGGCCGTTCTGGGCCGCCAAGAATGACCAGGCCCGCGCCGCAACGCCGGGTGCCGCCATCGCCGCCGGGGCCACCCACATCGTCTGCGGCCGCCCTATCACCGCAGCCAATGACCCGCGCGAGGCGGCGTTGAGGGTCATTGCCGAGATGGCCGAAGGCTAGAAGTCGACCGCGATTCCCTTGCGTTCCCAATCGCCATAGCGGGTCGGTTCCGGCCCGATCGGGCCACCGTCTTCGGGCGGCAGGGCGAGTTTTTCTGCGGCGGCGCGGCGCTCCGCAGCCTCGGCAAGCGCGCGTTGGGCGGCGGGGGCAAGCACCTTGGCGGGCGCTGGCGGATCGATCTCTTCAGACATAACCCCTGTCTAACCTCTTGCGCGCGGCGCGTTAAGCAGGCACGCCGCCCCCGGTGAATAATGCTCCGCAAGACACCAAGCACGGACTGGCTGCCCGCAAGGCGGCCCTGACTCTTTTCCAGGCCGCGCTCGACCGGCGCGGCGGCCTCGATGAGGGCATAGAGGCTACGGGCCTGCATGGGCTGGATGGCCGCGACCGCGGCTTTGCGCGCATGTTGGGAATGACGGTGTTGCGGCGGCTGGGCCCGCTCGATGCGGCGCTGGATGCCAGGCTGGCCAAGCCGCCGCCTCCGGCCGTGCGAGACCTGCTGCGATTGGGGTTGGCCCAGGTGCGCTATATGAACGTGCCGGCCTTTGCGGCGGTTTCGGCCACCCTTGACCTAGCCCAGGCTGATAAAGAGGCGCGACCCTTCAAGGGCCTGATCAACGCCGTGCTGCGCCGCCTGTCTGAAGCTGCGCCCGGCGAGGAGGCCCCTGAGGGCCTCGTCCCGCCCTGGATGTGGGCCCGCTGGCGCGCCGCCTATGGCGATCAGGCCGCGGCAATCGCCGCCCTGATCGCGCAAGAGCCGCCCACCGATGTGACCCTGAAGGATGCCGCAGGTGCCGCCGCGCTCGCCCAATCGCTGCAAGCGACGGTCCTGCCGGGTGGTTCGCTCCGGGTGGGGCTTAAGGGCGAGGTCTCAGGCTGGCCTGAATTTTCCGACGGTGCGTGGTGGGTGCAGGACGCCGCCGCCGCCATTCCAGCCCGCCTGCTGAATGTCCAGCCTGGCCAGACCGTACTTGACATGTGCGCGGCTCCGGGCGGCAAGACCCTGCAATTGGCTGCCGCTGGCGCGGACGTCACGGCCCTGGACCGCTCGGTCTCCCGCCTTCGTCGGGTGCGCGAAAACCTGGCCCGCACAGGCCTTACGGCTGAAATTGCCGCCGCTGACGGCGTGGACTGGAAAGATACGCGAACCTTTGATGCCGTGCTGCTGGATGCACCCTGTTCGGCCACCGGCACATTCCGGCGTCACCCAGAAACCCTTTGGCTGGCGCGTCCTGGCGACCTCGCTACGGTGGCGACGCTGCAGAAGCGCCTGCTGGACTCGGCCGCCGCACGCGTCTCGCCCCGTGGCAGGCTGGTCTATTGCGTCTGTTCCCTTGAGCCGGAAGAGGGCGAGGGCCAAGCGCAGGGTTTCCTCAAGCGACATCCCGAATTCGCCCTCGATCCCGTTGTGCCAGGCGAGGGCGGTGCGCCAGCGGCCAGCGCCGTCAACGGCGCGCTGCGCCTGCTGCCGAGCCAGATGGAGGGCGGCATGGACGGCTTCTTCGCGGCGCGCTTCATCCGCAACACTTAAGCCCAAATCTCTTGAGGTAAGGCCCGGCGCAGGGTTAAGTCGCTTCCCATGACTCTAATCGCCCCCTCGATCCTGGCCGCCGACTTCGCCCGCCTGGGGGAAGAGGCCCAGGCCATGCAGGCCGCCGGCGCCGATTGGTTGCACGTCGATGTGATGGACGGCCACTTTGTGCCGAACCTGACCGTCGGTCCTGACGTGGTGAAGGCGCTCCGTCCGCTGGTGTCGATCCCAATCGACTGTCACCTGATGATCAGTCCGGCGGACCCCTATCTTGAGGCGTTTCGGGCTGCCGGCGCTGATATTATCAGCGTCCATCCGGAGGCGGGCCCCCACCTGGCTCGCACCTTGAGCCGAATTCGAGAACTTGGCGCCAAGGCGGGCGTGGTGCTCAACCCCGCCACATCACCGAGCGTTGTCGAAGAAACTCTGGACCTGGTCGACTTGGTACTGGTCATGTCGGTCAACCCGGGCTTTGGGGGCCAGAGTTTCATTCCGAGTGCGATCTCCAAGATCGCGCGGGTGCGGGCAATCATCGATCAATCCCCGCGCCAGATCGACCTGCAGGTTGATGGCGGGGTCAATGCCGAGACGGCCGCGCGCTGCGTCGCTGCCGGTGCCACGGCCCTGGTGGCCGGAAATGCTGCCTTCAAGGGCGGGGCCAGCGCGTACGCCGCCAATATCGCCGCCCTGCGCGGGACCTGAGCGCGGCCTTGCCCGACGGCACCGCAGATCCTTCCCGACGCAGCGCCGTGCTGGCGCGACTTCCTAGCCTTATCGGCGAGACCGGCCTGGCTGGATTGCGCCTGCTCCGCGCCGCTTGGGATGGCGAATGGTACGGCTCGCCCCTTCACGGTCAGTTGCTAAACTGGCCCACGCCGAAAGGCATTGCCTCTCGCCCGCGTGATTTCCGTCCCGCCAATCCGATCAAGGCGCGCGCTATTTTACGCGGTGATTTCGATCTCGGGGGCTCCGTCCTGCAGTTGGGCCCCACGGGCGACCCGTGGGACCTGCCCAGTCCGACCTATCGCCTGGCCCAGGCCCTGCACCGATACGATTGGATCCGCGACCTTCTCGCCGACACGGCGCAAGGCCCAACCCAGGCGTTGCGGCTTCATATGCAGTGGCGGCGGTTGTTTGGGTCTTGGAACACTTTTTCCTGGAGCCCCGCTATTCTGGAGCGCCGGGTGTTCAATCTGGCCTGCGCCCTGGGCGCCCTGGCCGCGGGGGCCTCCGACGCAGAGATCGCCAGCATGACCCTGGACCTAGCTCGGCAGGCTCGGCACCTGTTGACCCTCTCAAAGGCCCCCGACCGTGCCGCAGAGCGGGCGGCGGTGGTGGCTGTCGCCGCCTGCGCCCTGGCTGGCCGACCGGGCGAAAGGCTCGGAAAGGCCGCCATCGCTCGGCTGGAATCGCTCTTACCGCGCACCGTCCTGCCCGATGGCGTTCACGCCTCGCGCTCACCGCAGGCCGGGCTGGAACTGTTGTTCGACCTTTTGACGCTTGAAGATGCCCTGTCCCAGCGCGGGCTGGAGCCGCCGCCAATGCTGACCCGTACGATCGACCGACTGTCGAATGCCGTGCGATTTTTCACCTTAAGTGACGGCCACCTCGCGTCTTTCCAGGGTGGGGAGTCGGTGCGTGCCGCCCGGGTCGCCGCTGCCTTGGCACAGGATTCCGGCATGACCCGTCCGCCGGATGCGGTCCCGCTCAGTGGCTATCACCGGCTGACCGGTGGGGGGCTGCTGGCCATGGTCGATGCGGGAGCGCCGGCCCAGGGCGACTTCGCGGTTTTGGCCTGCGCCCAACCCTTCGCGATTGAGGTGATCTGTGGTCGTGACCGGCTGATCACCAACAGCGGTTGGAGCCCCGACGGTGCCGCACCGCCAGCCTTCCGCCTTGTCGACGCCGCCTCGACCTTGGCAATGGGGGAGTCGTCGGTGGGCGCGCCGCTCTTGGGCCCATCGGCGGCCCTGCTGGGGCCCCGCCTTGCCGGAGCGCCGCGCCAAGTCACGGCGCGCCGCCACGATGGGCCGGAAGGGGTCTGGTTGGATCTAAGCCACGATGCCTGGGGGCCGCGCTTTGGCCTTCGCCACGTTCGGCGACTGTTTCTGGACCGGGTGCAGAACCAGCTTCGAGGCGAGGACCGGCTTGATCTGATCGGTGCCAAGCCGCGCACGACCAAGTCTGCCCGGCCGCGCTACCTGCCCTTTGCTGTCCGATTTCACCTGCATCCGGACGCCCGGGCTTCGCTCGCGCGCGACCAAAAGAGCGTGCTGATTCGCGGGCCCTCCAACCAGGGCTGGTGGCTGCGCAGCGACGCATCGGAGGTGTTGATCGAACCCAGTTTCCATTTCGCGGACGGAACGTCTCGAAGCTCCAGCCAAGTGGTGCTGATGGGCCGCGCCCGTTCGGATATCGGTGGCCGCGTGCGCTGGAAGCTGGCGGTTGCTGACGCTGGAACTTGACGAGTGCGCGCGTCGCGAGCATCTCCGGCGTGCCCGCGTAACTGGCGCTAGAGGTGGTTCACCACCGGGGAGCGCGGGCCCTCACTGAGGCAATGTCGCGCGCCTGGGCTCCGTTCTAACGATGGAGCCGTCATCATGCCTGCCGCCCCTGATTTTCCACCCTCGCCCGACCTGGCGCCGGTCCGCCGCGCCCTGCTGTCGGTCTCTGATAAGACCGGCCTAATTGAGGCCGCCAAGGCGCTGAGCGATTTGGGCGTCGAACTGATTTCGACGGGCGGTACACGGGCGGCCATCGCCGCTGCCGGCCTCGCGGTTAAGGACATCAGCGAGCTGACCGGTTTTCCCGAGATGATGGACGGGCGGGTCAAGACCTTGCACCCGGTGGTGCACGGTGGCCTGCTGGGTGTGCGCGACGCCCCGTCTCACGCGGCGGCCATGAGCCAGCATGGCATCAGCCAAATCGATCTGATCTATGTGAATCTATACCCCTTCAGTCAGACCGTAGCGGCCGGAGGCGGCTACGACGCCTGCGTCGAGAACATCGATATCGGGGGCCCAGCCATGATCCGGTCCGGTTCGAAGAACCATGGGTATGTGGCGGTCGCGACCTCGCCGGCCGATATGCAAGACATCCTCGGCGTGCTCGCGGAGACGGGCGGCTCGACCACCCTGGCCTTGCGAAAAGCCCTGGCCGCGCGGGCCTATGCGGTGACGGCAGCCTATGACGCGGCGATCAGCGCCTGGTTCGCCGCACAGCTGGGCTACGACTTTCCCGCCCACAAGACCATCGCCGGCCAACTCGTCCAGACCATGCGCTACGGCGAGAACCCGCACCAGAAGGCGGCTTTTTACCGGACCAGCGAGTCGCGGCCGGGCGTGGCAACGGCGCAGCAGTGGCAAGGCAAGGAACTCAGCTACAACAATATCAACGATACCGACGCCGCCTTCGAATTGGTCAGCGAGTTTGATCGGAAGACCGGACCGGCCTGCGCCATTATCAAGCACGCCAATCCCTGCGGCGTGGCGACCGGAAAGACCCTGTTTGACGCCTATGCCCGCGCCCTAGCCTGCGATCCGACCAGCGCTTTTGGCGGCATAATCGCCTGCAACAGCCGGCTCGACGCGGCGACAACCGTTGAAATCCTCAAGCTTCTAACCGAGGTGGTGATCGCTCCCGAGGTCGATGATGAGGCGGCCGCCCTGTTCGCGGCCAAAAAGAACGTGCGCCTGTTGACCACCGGCGCCATGGCCGATCCGCTCAGCGTGGGCCTGACCTTCAAGTCGGTTGCTGGGGGCTTCCTGGTGCAGGACCGCGACGCTGCGCGCCTGACCGCGGCGGACTTAAAAGTCGTGACCAAACGCGCGCCGACGGACGAAGAGATCCAAGACATGCTCTTCGCTTTCACTATCGCCAAACACGTCAAGTCCAACGCCATCGTCTATGCGCGTGCCGGTCAGACGCTGGGCGTGGGGGCTGGCCAAATGAACCGCAAGGATAGCGCCCGCATTGCCGCGCTTCGGGCCGCCGATTTCGGCCTCGACCTGAAGGGCAGCGCCTGTGCTTCGGAGGCCTTCTTCCCGTTCCCGGATGGCTTGATTCAGGCCGCAGATGCGGGCTGCACCGCGGTGATCCAGCCCGGCGGTTCCATCGGGGATCAGAAGGTGATCGACGCCGCAGACGAGCGCGGCCTGGCCATGGTGTTCACTGGCGTTCGGGTCTTCCGGCACTAAGCCGCGGCGCAATCTCGACACCAAAACGCCGCCGGCCAGGGGGGGTGGCCGACGGCGCAATATGGCGTCTGAACGTGCAGAGCCTTTTTAGGACGGACATGTGCTGGGGCGGCACCCACCGAACCGTCCAAGTCCAAGATGTGACTTGGTACAACTACTAAATAGGAGTGCGCGGCCTCAGTTTAAGCCCAGCACCATCACGCTTTCGTGACGGAGCGCCTTTTCTGTGGTCTGTCCGGCGGGGCTGGCGGCACCAGCGGTGCTTCGCCGGGCGTGTATCCAACCCGGCTGCGGCCTGCGGACTCAGGATCGCCATTGCCGGATAGCAACACCGCGATCCACCGCGACGCGGGGAACTGGGCCAAGATGACCATAGCCGTGACTGTCAGGGGGGTGGATAGAAACGCTCCCGGCAGGCCCCAGATCGCCGTCCAGAACGCCAGTGACAGCAGCAGGACCACGGGGTCCATGTTCAGGCTCTCGCCTTGCATGCGAGGCAAGATGATGTTGCCGACAACAAAATGGATGACAGCAAGGGCGCATATCAGCACCACCGCCGGCCCGTAGGTTGGAAACTGCACCATGGCGAAGACCGGCGGCAGTATGACCGCCACCGCGCCGCCGATTACTGGGATGTAGCAGACCACGAACATCAAGAAGGCCCAGAACAGGGCGTTATCGAGGTGGATCAGCGACATCACCGCCCATGCCGATGCCGCGATGATCAGGCCGGTGACGGTTTGCACATAGAGGTACTGCTCAATGCCGTTGCGGATGCGCTCGAAGGCATGGATGGCGTTCTCGCGCGTCGCCCGATTTGGGAACAACGACACCAGTTTCCGACGGAACCCATGCTGCGAGGCAAACAGAAAGCCCATATAGACCAGGACGAACAGGGCGTTGGCCGCAAACCCCTTGAGGCCGGCAGCAGCAGGCGCGATGAATTTCATCGGGTCGAGCTGCTGGAACAGCTCACCCAGCGTGGGCGGTACGGCGATATGAAATAGTCCCGCCGCCTGGGCGATCACGGCGTTGAGCTTGGGGCCATAGCCGAGCAACTCGTTGACGAACCCAGCCCCGCTATCTGCGATCACATAGAGGGCCCCGCCAAAGAGTAGCGTCGACAGCAGTAGCGCCACGGTCAGGGCGACCTGTGCCGGCAGCCGGGCGCGATGGCTCAGCACTCGCACAAACCCGTCGATCAGAATGCTGAGAAACACCGCCAGGGCGAGGGGTGTGAGGATATCGCTCAGGGCATAGGCGGCCGCACCCATCGCGATGACCGCCACGATCGCAATGCAATGACGAATAACGGCCATCGAGTCGGATTCGTCCATGGTCGGCAAACTCAATTCGGCTCAGGTTAGCGACGCATTGCTGAGACCGAGGTCTGCATCATCGGGTCGCCTCAACAAGATTTGCGTAGCACGGACTCCGACAATTCGGAAATCACCGCACCCTGAAGTTGGCCTCCAGCGCCGCAAGATGGCGGCGTCGAACGCCAGGCGAGAGGCCCTTAGGGCCTCTCTACCGCGCCGATGCGGAGGGGTACCGGCACCCTGGGCTATTTCTCCTTAGGCCGGGTCGGGCTAATATCGCCGTTGCCGGCTTGGAGTTTTTCTAAGTCCCACGCCAAGCTCCCTATCGAGACGCCATCGTGCGCAACCCCTATAGGAGCGCCCCTGCGGCCCGCCGCAAGCTTTTAGGAAAACCCTTGCCTAGTCTTACCCACCTGCAGCGCCTGGAAGCCGAGAGTATCCATATCCTCCGCGAGGTTGCGGCGGAGTGCGAGCGGCCGGTGATGCTTTACTCGGTCGGCAAGGACAGCGCGGTGATGTTGCGACTGGCCGCCAAGGCCTTCTACCCGGCCAAGCCGCCGTTCCCGCTGCTGCACGTCGACACCACCTGGAAATTCCAGGCGATGTACGCGATGCGCGAGCAGATGGCGAAGTCGCTGGGGTTCGAGCTGATCGTGCACAAAAACCCCGAGGCCGTGGCCAGAAACATCAACCCGTTCGACCACGGTAGCGCCCTGCATACCGACATCTGGAAGACCCAAGGGCTCAAACAGGCGCTGGACGACGGTGGGTTCGACGCGGCCTTCGGCGGGGCCCGCCGCGACGAGGAAAAAAGCCGCGCCAAGGAGCGCATTTTCTCTTTCCGCTCCAAGGATCACCGCTGGGACCCGAAGAACCAGCGACCCGAGCTCTGGCGACTCTACAATACCAAGAAGCGTCCGGGTGAATCGATCCGCGTCTTTCCGATCTCCAACTGGACCGAGCTGGACGTCTGGCAATACATCCATCTGGAAAACATCCCGATCCCCGACCTCTACTTGGCAAAGCCGAGGCCCGTGGTTGAGCGCGACGGTCAGCTAATCATGGTCGATGACGACCGCATGCGGCTAAATCCGGGCGAAGTCACACAGATGAAGTCGGTGCGGTTCCGTACCCTGGGCTGCTACCCACTGAGCGGGGCGGTTGAGAGCGACGCCTCCACCCTGCCGGACGTGATCCAGGAAATGCTGCTGGCGACAACCAGCGAGCGCCAGGGCCGGATGATCGACCACGACCAGGCCGCCTCGATGGAGAAGAAGAAGCAGGAGGGCTACTTCTGATGAAGCCGGTTGCCCGCTTCTGTCATCCCGGCCTCGAGCCGGGATCCAGCTTGAAATGCGCAGGCATCTGGGGCTTGGCGCCGCGCTGCGCGCTCGTCGGGGTGACGGGGTAATGGCCTATAAGCCCTCTGACCTGATCGCCGAGGATATCGGCGCCTATCTCGACCTGCACCAGCACAAGAGCCTGCTGCGCTTCATCACCTGTGGCTCGGTGGACGACGGCAAGTCCACCCTCATTGGCCGACTGCTCTATGACTCCAAGATGATCTTCGAGGATCAGCTGGCGGCGCTGGAGGCGGACTCCAAGCGGGTTGGCACCCAGGGCGGGGCGCTTGATTTCGCCTTGTTGGTCGATGGTCTGGCCGCCGAGCGCGAGCAGGGCATCACGATCGACGTTGCCTACCGGTTCTTTGCCACCGACAAGCGCAAGTTCATCGTCGCCGACACGCCGGGGCATGAGCAATACACCCGCAATATGATCACCGGTGCCTCAACGGCGGACCTGGCGGTGATCCTGATCGACGCCCGTAAGGGTGTGCTAACCCAGACCCGCCGGCACAGCTTTCTGGTCAAGCTGGTCGGCATCAAGTCGGTGGTCCTGGCGGTCAACAAGATGGACCTGGTCGGCTGGGACCAGGCGCGGTTCGACGAGATCGTCGCCGACTATAAGGCCTTCGCCGATAGCATTGACCTGACGGATATCCTGGCCATTCCGATCAGCGGCCTGCAGGGCGACAACATCGCCGCTCCCGGCGTAGCCTCGCCCTGGTACAGGGGCCCATCCTTGATGCCCCATTTGGAGACCGTCGAGCTCGACGCCGACCGCCAGCAGGCTGGGCCGTTCCGCCTACCGGTGCAGTGGGTCAGCCGGCCCGACCTGGACTTCCGCGGATTTGCCGGCCAGATCGCCCGCGGTTCGGTCAAGCTGGGTGACGCCGTCCGCGTGCTGCCCAGCGGCCGTACCAGCGCGGTTTCGCGCATCGTCAGCTATGATGGGGATCTTACCGAGGCCGTGGCTGGCCAGTCGGTGACACTGACCTTGGCCGACGAAATCGACTGTTCGCGCGGCGATGTTCTGGCCGCCGCCGCCGACCCGCCGGAAGCCGCCGACCAGTTCGAGACCGCCCTGGTGTGGATGGCCGATGACCCACTGCTGCCGGGGCGGCCCTACTGGCTGAAGATCGGTGCCAAGACGGTCGGCGCCTCGGTCACCGAGATCAAGCACAAGATCAATATCAATACGCTTGAGCATCTGGCGGCCAAGGATCTGACCCTCAACGAGATCGCTGTGGTCAATATCAGCCTCGACCAGACCGTGGCCTTCGACCCCTATGAAGCCAGCCCCGATATGGGGGGCTTCATCCTGATCGACCGCATCAGCAATGCCACCGCCGGCGCGGGCATGATCCGATTTGCCCTGCGCCGCTCGCACAATATCCACCGTCAGGCACTGGATGTGACGCCAGCTAGCCGGGCTGCGGCCAAGGGGCAGACGCCTGCCGTGGTCTGGTTCACTGGCCTGTCGGGCTCAGGCAAGTCGACCATCGCCAATGCCCTGGAGCGCCAGTTGCACGCGGCGGGCAAGCACACCTACATTCTCGATGGCGACAATGTCCGCCACGGGCTGAACCGTGACCTAGGATTCACCGACGCCGACCGGGTGGAAAACATCCGCCGCGTGGCTGAGGTTGCGGCCCTGATGGCCGACGCCGGCCTGATTGTGCTGGTCAGTTTCATCTCGCCGTTCCGGGCCGAGCGCCGCATGGCGCGCGAGCGCGTGCCGGAGGGGCAGTTCTTCGAGGTGTTCGTCGACACCCCTCTGGCGGTGGCCGAGGCGCGCGATGTTAAGGGCCTCTACAAGAAGGCTCGCGCGGGCGAGCTGAAGCATTTTACCGGCATCGACAGTCCTTATGAGGCCCCGGAACATGCCGAGGTGACGATCCTGGCCGGTCAGACGCCAGACGACGCGGCGACGTTGATTATCGCTAAGCTCGTCCAGTAGCTCCAACCCCGCTTCCCCCGGGACGACATTCGACCCGTTGCGGGGGCGTTGCGCGCGCATCGTGACGGGTCCGTTTTCTTGCTCTAGAGGTGAACGGCCGTCTAAGGGTACCGCCGTGAGAGTGAGACGAGGATGTCGCCAGACCCAAGCTTTGACCTCAATCTCGAAGGACTTCGTCGGGCACTAGACTTGCTCGACGCTCGGAAGGACTCGGAGGGGCCCCGCGGCGGCTTGCCGAATGTATTGCCAGAGACAGGACTGGGCGAGGCAGAAGCCCTGGAGCGCCTTGCGCCAGATGTTCTTGGCCGCGCCGCAGATCTCGGCGCAAGCGAGGCGATGGCACACATGGACCCGCCGACGCCCTGGATTACCTGGGCGCTGGCTCTATGGAACGCCCGCCTAAACCAGAACCTGCTGCACCCCGCGACGGCGCCGTTTGCGCGACACGCTGAAGCGTGCGCGGTCGATTGGCTGACACCGTTCTTTGGAATGAACGGCGGCCATATGACACCGGGCTCTAGCGTCGCCAATCTAACGGCCCTGTGGGCCGCGCGTGATCTGCGGGGCGTAAAGACGGTGGTCGCATCCTCGGCGTCACACCTCAGCGTCCGTAAGGCGGCTCGGATTTTGGGACTCCCCTACGTCGAAGTCGGCGTCGATCAGGGCCACCGATTAGATCCGGCGGCATTGCCGCACGACCTGTCGGACGCCTGCCTCGTTCTCACCGCTGGGACGACCAGCGTAGGGGCGGTGGATCCCCTGGAGTGTTGCGGTCGCGCAGCCTGGACGCATATTGATGCGGCATGGGCTGGGCCGCTGGCTTTGTCAGATCAATATCGGAGTGTTCTGTCCGGCGTCGACCAAGCGGACTCTGTCGCGGTCTCGGCGCATAAGATGTTTTTTCAACCCAAGGAGTCCGCCCTCGTCATGTTCCGTGAGACCGAGGCGGCCCACGGCGCGATAAGTTTCGGCGGCGCCTATCTCGCGGCCCCAAACATTGGCGTCCAGGGTTCGTACGGTGCCGCGGCAACATTGCTGTTGGCGACGCTTCTGGCCTGGGGACGCGAGGGCGTGGCCGCGCGGATCGAACGCTGCATGGATAATGCCCGGCGGTTGCAGGCCTTCATCGCGGCTCACCCTGACCTTGAATGCTTTCCAGATGGCGGGACGGGTGTGACCGTTTTCAGACCCGCGCCGGATCGCACGGATGCGTTTCGTGCAGACCTTCCGCAGGGTCTCGCGTCGTCTGCGATCATAGGCGGGGACGCCTGGCTTCGGTGTGTTTCCGCCAATCCCAACGCCGATATGGAAAGAATTATCGCAGCGATCGATAAGGCTTGCCGGCGCACCAGTGCCTGACGCGCAGAGCTGCAACGGCCGCTTACGGATCGCACAAACCTTCTCTAAACTGAGCCGATGATTGATCTTCGTAGCGACACCTGCAGTCGGCCAACCGCGGAAATGCGGCATGCCATGGCCCACGCTGAAGTCGGGGACGACGTCTACGGCCAGGACCCCACCGTCAACCGGCTGGAGCGCTCGGTCGCCGATGTGCTCGGCAAGGAAGATGCCGTCTACATGCCCAGCGGCACCATGACCAATCAGGTCGCCGTCCGCACCCATACCCAGCAGGGCGATTCCTTGCTGATCGAGCAGAACGCCCACATCTACACCCTTGAAAACGGAGCGGTTGCCGCGCTTTCGGGCGTGAACCCCCGGCCCCTGGCGGGTGCGCGAGGCATATTCACAGCGGGCGATGTCGATGCGGCGATTGGGGCCTCGCATCCCTATTTCCCCACCTCGATGACGGCCCCGACGCGGCTGCTGTGCGTCGAGAATACCCACAACTTTGGCGGCGGATCTGTGTGGCCGCTGCAGGCGATCACCGCGGTTACCGACGCTGGCCGCCGCCACCGCCTAGCGACGCACCTCGACGGCGCGCGCCTCTGGCACGCCGCCACGGCCACCGGCGTTTCCGAAGCGGATTACGCGCGGCCGTTCGACACAGTCAGCGTCTGTATGTCGAAGGCGCTGGGTGCCCCGGTGGGCTCGCTGCTTTTGGGCACGAAGGATTTCATCGCCCGCGCGCGCCGCTTTAAACAGATGTTCGGCGGCGGGTTCCGGCAGGCGGGCGTTATCGCGGCGGGTGCACAGTACGCGCTCGACCATCATCGCCCGCGCCTGGGCCACACCCATGCTCTGGCCAGCCGGTTCGCCCAGGGCCTGGCGCAGATTGAGGGGATCGACATCGATCCGGCGGCCGTCGAGACCAATATCGTCCGCTATCGCCTGACCCGAACCCATCCCCACCGCTATGTTGAGGCGGCGCATCAGCGCGGCCTGTGGCAGCTGCCCTCGGGAAGCGACGCCGTTCGGGCTGTCTTCTATCTCGATATCACGCAGGACGAGGTGGACCAGGCGCTGCGGATCGTCGCCGAAACCCTGCGCGCCTTGCCGCAAGACGACCGGCCCGCCCAGACACCGGGCGGCGCGACGGCTGGCGGCTACTGAGCCTTTAGCCCGGCCGCCTGCGCCACGATCTCGAACGAACGCAACCGCGCGGCGTGGTCGAATATCTGGCCGGTGATCATCAGTTCATCGGCACCGGTGCGGGCCAAGAAGGCCTCCAGTCCGGCCTTCACCGTGGCGGGTGATCCGACCACGGCGCAGGACAGCGCATGGTCGAGTATGCCGCGTTCGGGGTCGCCGAGCCGGTCTTCATAGCCCTCCACCGGCGGCGGCAGTTTGCCGGGCCGCCCGGTGCGAAGGTTCACGACGGCCTGTTGCACCGAGCTGAACAGCAGGCGCGCATCCTTGTCTGTCTCCGCGGCGGTGACATTGAGACCCGGCATCACATAGGGCCGGTCGAGGAACTTTGAGGGTGTGAACCGGTCGCGGTACACAGCGATGGCGTGGTCGAGGTCGGCCGGGGCAAAGTGCGAGGCGAAGGCGTAGGGAAGGCCCATCATGGCGGCCAGTTGGGCCCCATAGGTGCTCGATCCTAGAATCCAGACCGGCACCTTTGTGCCTACGCCCGGTACTGCGCGCACGCGCTGGCCTTCCTGCTCGGGCTCGAAATAACGGATCAGCTCGGCGACATCATTGGGAAAACTGTCCGCATCGCCTGGCGCAAGGCTACGGCGCAGTGCTTGCGCGGTCAGCATGTCCGTGCCGGGTGCCCGGCCTAGGCCAAGGTCGATGCGGCCCGGGAAAAGGGTTGCCAGGGTGCCGAACTGTTCGGCAATGACCAGGGGCGCGTGGTTGGGCAGCATCACCCCGCCGGCGCCGATACGGATGGTCGTGGTCGCCGCTGCTACGTGGCCGATAACCACGGCGGTAGCGGCGCTAGCGATACCCGGAAAATTGTGATGCTCCGCCAGCCAATAGCGATTGTAGCCCAGGGCCTCGGCGTGGCGGGCCAGGTCGGCGCTGCTTTTGAAGGCCTGAGCGGCGTCGCCACCTTCCACGATTGGGGCGAGATCGAGAATTGAAAGCGGGATCATGGGTATTAAGTCTGACCGCGGCGGCGCTTAAACATCCGGCTTACCCGTCATGTCGCCTAGGTTGTCGCACGTCATGACATCAGTCTCGCCTAAGGCAATAAGGGCATGACCTATTCCACAGCCGCTACGGCGACGGCAAGGCTTCCTAAGTGGACGCATGGTCTGTGGCGCGCGCGGCCCACCCTTGCGCAGGTCCCCGGCCCGCCGCAGCGGCGCATCGGTGATCGAAGCGGATGTTTTCGCGGGAACGTTCATGGCCTGTCCACACGCGCGCGATGGGCGCTGGCGGGTGATGTCTAGTGTGCGGGCCCTTAAGTCTTCACCGACAAATAGACTCAACCGTTAATAAGCCCCTCAAAGACCTCGCCAGCCTTGGTTCGCCGTCACCAGCCGAAATAGGCGCGATGCCAGTCGATAAAGCGGGGCAGGCCATCCTCGATCGGAACTTTTGGCGCATAGCCGGTTAGGGCCGAAAGCTTGGAGATATCGGCGTAGGTGGCCGTTACGTCGCCGGGCTGCATGGGCAGGAACTGCTTTTTCGCCTCGCGGCCCAGTGCCTTTTCCAACACCTCAATCATGGTCATCAGCCCCACAGGGCGGTTGTCGCCAATGTTGAGAATGCGGTTTTCGCCCTGGCCCGGTGGGTGATCCAACGCCCCCAGCACCCCGTCGACGATGTCATCCACATAGGTGAAGTCGCGCGCCATTTCGCCCATGCCGAACACCTCGATCGGCTCGCCGGCCAGGATTTTCTGGGTGAACGAGAAATAGGCCATATCGGGCCGCCCCCATGGGCCATAGACGGTAAAGAAGCGAAGCCCCGTCTGCGGTGTGCCGTGGAGATGGGCGTAGGCTGTGCTCATGAGTTCGCCGGCGCGCTTGGTGGCGGCATAGAGCGACACCGGCTGCATCGCCGGCTCGTCCTCGGTGAACGCGCCACCGCTGGTCGGCCGCTCACCGTAGACCGAGCTTGATGAGGCATAGACCAGATGCTCGAAGCCCTTGGCGCGGCGGCAGGCTTCAAGGATGGAAAGGTGCCCTGCCAGGTTGGAGCGCTCGTATGCGAAGGGATTTTCGATCGAGTAACGCACCCCCGCCTGTGCGGCCAGGTGCACCATGCGCCGGGTGCCGGTATGGCGGACTAGGTCTTCCATCGCCTGGGCGTCGGCAATGTCAGCGCGGATCAGGCGAAAGCGGGGATTAGGGGTCAGTAGCGCCGCGCGCGCCTCTTTCAGGGCGGGGTCGTAGTAGCTGTTGAACTGATCGACGCCGATCACGGTCTCGCCGCTATCGAGCAGCCGCTGGCTTACAGCCTGGCCAATAAATCCGGCTGCGCCGGTGACAATGACGGTCATGGTGCTGGCCTAAACTGCGGTGCGCGCCAAGGAAAGGCCCATGCGCGCAGACGGCGGCCAGAACGGTCGGACGAATCCGGACGAAGCACTGTGTCGCCGAAGGTTTCTGGGTGCACGAAATCGGGCTGGAACCAGGGATTGGCTTTCTGGTCGAACATGTCTTGCAGCCAGTTGATTATCAACCGCACCCGCGCCGACTGAGCGATGTCACGATGGTCGTAGATCCATAGTTTCACGCCCCCACAACGCCGCGACTCTGGTCGACGCGATCGACGAGAACGCCATGGTCGCGGAACTCAAGGGTGCCAAACGCCAGGCGAAGGTCTGCACCTATCGCCCGCGCCAGGTCTTCGAAAGCGTCGGCGAGGCCGATTAGACCTTCTTGCGGCCGCCCGTGGATTTTGCAGCTGGCTTGGCCTGGCTCTTGCGGCCCAATCCTAGCGACCGCGCAAGCTCAGAACGTCGGGCGCTGTAGCTCGGTGCCGTCATGGGATAGTCGTGCGGCAGACCCCAGCGTTCGCGGTAATCGGCTGGTGCCAGTCCGCGCAGCGTCAGGTGGCGCTTGAGGGTCTTGTACGATTTGCCGTCCTCGAAGCTGATCAGCGCGTCTGGCGTCACCGACTTGCGAATCTGAGCAGCGGTGGCCTTGGCCGGTGCAGTACCTTCACTGGAGGCGGGGTCGGATCCGCCGGCCGATCCGCCCACGGCAATAAAGCCCGCGGCAATTTGAGAAATCACATGCGGAATATCGTTCGCGTTCACATGGCTATTGGAGAAGTAGGCCGCCGCTACTTCAGCGACGAGATCACGCAAACGCAGGCTTTCATCAGACATAATTTTATTCCTATTGATCCCTAAAATGAAAAATTAACTCCCCCCCTTTTTTCGTCTATCAAATAACGGGCTATAAAGTCGAGATTTAAGCAAATATTTTTTCGCCGCGGTGTCCGCCCTATCTAAAGTCCAAGTCGTCGGCGACCATAATGAGCACAGGCGCGCTAATTTGGTTCGCAGGTTTTGGGTCTAGTCGAGACGCCGTCTGTAAAGCGTCGCAAAGGCGGTCGTCAGCGCCTAATCGTTGGGCCGGGCCGAATCGACCACAAAGCCAGCGCCCTCGCGGCGGGTGAACACAAACGCACGCTCCGGCCCTTTGAGCCGTACCGCGGTAAACCGGCCCGTGGAGAGCGAACACGGCATCAAGCCGCGCAGAATCGCGGATATCACTCTGTTCCAGCGGGCCCCATTGCACGGCTTCGGCGTGACCATTGCTCAGGTCGTCATAGACCACGGGGCTGAAACCTGCCGCCGCCAGGGCCGAGCAGGTATGGGCACCAACATAGCCGGCACCGCCGGTAACCAGAATAGTCGGGCGGACGGCATGGTCGCTCCGGAATGCGCTGCGGCTGATCTCGGCTGCGCACAAGCCACTCGGGTCATCTTAGTCTGGCTGCGGCCTCTCGGCCAGATTCCATGCCCCTAGCCTGTCGCTCGGACGCTGCTGGCGCTGAACCGGCGTTGACTTGGGAGGCTTCCGCTGTATAAAGCCGCTCCTTCGCTCGCGGAACCCTCGCGGGCGCATTCTTTTTGCGACTTTTAGAGATTATCGGAGCCTCCGATGTACGCGGTGATCAAGACCGGCGGCAAGCAATACCGGGTTCAAGCTGGGGATGTGCTAGTTGTCGAAAAACTGGCCGGTGAGCCGGGTGCTAACCTGACCTTCAGCGACGTGCTGATGATCGGGGATGACGCCGATGCGACCGTTGGTGCGCCCACCGTGGCGGGGGCGTTCGTGACCGGTGCCCTGCTCGAAACCCGTAAGGGTGAGAAGGTGAAGATCTTCAAGAAGATCCGTCGCCAGGGCTATCGCCGCACCCAAGGGCATCGCCAGGCCGAGTCGGTTGTGCGGGTGCTCTCGGTCGCAGGTCTCGGCAAGACCGACAAATGGGACGGTGAACTCGACCTCACCCCCCTGGCCGAACGTCAGGCTCGTGCCCGCAACCTGGCGCGCGGCATGACTGCCGCCGTTGAAAAGACCGCCGCCAAGCTGGCCCGTAAGCCTGCTGCCGCGAAGGTTGCCGCGCCGAAGAAGGCCGCTGCGCCCAAGCCCGTGCCGAAGGCCGAGGCTGCTCCGGCCGCTGAGGTGGAAACAAAGTCTGCTGCGCCGAAAAAGGCCGCGGCACCGAAGGCGGAAGCCAAGGCCGCTGCCCCCAAGGCCGCCGCGAAGAAACCCGCCGCCCCCAAGGCGACGAAGTAGGTAGGAGAGCAAGATGGCTCACAAGAAATCAGGCGGCTCCTCGCGCAACGGTCGTGACTCGGCCGGTCAGCGCCTCGGCGTGAAGAAGTTCGGCGGAGAAAAGGTTCTCGCTGGCAACATCCTGGTGCGTCAGCGCGGCACGAAGTTCTGGCCGGGCGTCAATGTTGGCATCGGCAAGGATCACACCCTGTTCGCCCTGGCCACCGGCTCGGTCACCTTTGTGACCAAGCGCAATAACCGTTGCTACGTGGGCGTGGCCCCGATGGCGCAAGCCGCCGAATAAGCGATCCCCTCATAGCTGGATCGCTCCCCTCGCCGGGGACCCAAGCGATCCGGACGACGATCCCAAACGGGGAGTCCGGGCAACCGGGCTCCCCGTTTCGCTGTTGTCATGTCCGGGCCATCCTTTGGCGAAGATCCGGGAGGAAGGATCGAAAATGTCCGCAGAGACGCTCTCGACACCCCGCCTTCGACTGCGCCGCCCCTTAGCGGCCGATACCGTACGCCTGACGCATCTAATCAATGACCCCTACGTGGCCCGCATGACCACGCGCATTCCTCACCCCTATCGCCTACAGGATGCCCATGATTTCCTGGCACATGCCTCCGACTCCCTCTTTGCCATCGACCTTGGCGAGGAGGGGCTGATCGGCCTTATCGGCTTCCGCGACGCCACGGTGCTGGGCCCTGAGATCGGCTACTGGATCGGTAAACCCTATTGGGTTCGGGGTCTGGCGACGGAGGCGGCCACGGCTGCCGTCGTCTGGGCTCATCGCTATTGGGGCAAGCGCTGCTTGGTCAGTGGCCACTTTGCCAACAACCCCGCCTCGGGCGCGGTGCTCAGCAAGGCGGGGTTCCCCTATACCGGCGAGGTGACCAAACAGCCCAGCCTGGCCCGGGGGCGGTCAGGTTGTTCACACCCGCCGGATGATCCGATTGGCCTAGCTGCGCGCCGCTCGTCGAAGCCAAGCCTCGACGAGCGGCCTCATCTGCCGCAAAAGAAGCACCACATGAAATTTCTCGACCAGTGCAAGATTTACCTGAGGTCCGGCGACGGCGGCGGTGGAGCTGTGTCGTTCCGGCGCGAGAAATATATTGAGTACGGCGGGCCTGACGGCGGTGACGGCGGACGCGGCGGCGACTTGTGGATCGAGGCGGTCGACGGCCTCAATACCCTGATCGACTATCGCTATAGGCAGCACTTCAAGGCCGAGACCGGCGGCCACGGCATGGGCCGTAACCGCCACGGCGCCGGGGCACCCGAGGTGGTCCTGAGGGTTCCTGTCGGCACCCAGGTCCTGACCGAGGATCGTGAGACGGTGATCGCCGATCTGCACAAGGCGGGTCAGAAGATCCTGCTGCTGGCGGGCGGCAACGGCGGCTGGGGCAATGACCGATTTAAGAGCTCGATCAACCAGGCCCCGACCCACGCCAACCCGGGCCAAACCGGCGAGGAGCTCTGGGTATGGCTTAGACTCAAGCTGATTGCCGATGTCGGACTGGTCGGCCTGCCCAATGCGGGCAAGTCCACCTTCTTGGCGGCGTCCAGCGCCGCCCGGCCCAAGATCGCTGACTATCCTTTCACGACCTTGACGCCCAACCTTGGCATGGTCGACCTCTCCAGCGGCGAGCGGTTCGTGATTGCAGACATCCCTGGACTGATTGAGGGGGCGTCCGAAGGTGCCGGTCTTGGCACCCGCTTCCTGGGGCATGTGGAGCGTTCCGCCACCCTGATCCATCTGGTCGATGCCACTCAGGATGACGTTGTCGGCGCCTGGCGCACCGTGCGTCATGAGCTTGAGGCCTATGGCGAGGGGCTTTCGGAAAAGCGCGAGATCCTGGCTCTGAATAAGGCTGACGCGCTTGATCCGGCTCAGCGCAAGGCCAAGGTTGCGGCGCTCAAGCGGGCGGCAAAGGTGACGCCCCGACTCATATCGGGTGTTTCAGGCGAGGGCGTGACCGCACTTTTGCGCGAGGCCTTTGCCCTGGTGCGGGAGGGTAAGATCGAAGAGGCGTCGCATCACGCGCTGCCCGAGGACTGGCGCCCTTGAATTACGCCGCTGAACCCTTTGCGAAGGCCAAGCGGATCGTGGTCAAGATCGGTTCAGCCCTGCTGATCGATCCTGAAACGGGAGCGGTGAACCGTGACCGACTGGCCGTGGTCGCCGCCGACCTGGTTCGCGCGCGCGATGCAGGACGCGAGATCGTCGTGGTCTCCTCCGGCGCCGTAGGCCTTGGCCGTCGTCGATTGGGGCTGAAGAAAAGCGCCTCCCTCTCGGAAAAACAGGCCGCCGCCGCGGTCGGGCAGTCTTTGCTTATGCGGGCTTGGGAAGAGGCATTCGAGCCACATCAGGCCATCTGCGCCCAGGTTCTGATCACGCCGGAAGACACAGAAGCCCGGCGACGCTGGCTCAATGCCCGAGCCACCCTGGAGACCCTGCTGAGTTTGACGGTGATCCCGGTTATCAACGAGAACGACACCATCGCCACCGAGGAATTGCGCTACGGCGACAATGACCGCCTGGCGGCGCGCGTCACCCAGATGATCGGTGCCGACGGCCTCGTGCTGCTCAGCGATGTCGACGGGCTTTACACCGCCGATCCACGGCTTGACCCGTCGGCCACACACCTGGGGATCGTCGAGGCGGTGACGCCGGAGATCGAAGCCATGGCCGGCGGCATCAACGCCGCCGCCGGGGTTGGATCGGGCGGTATGGCGACCAAGGTCGAGGCGGCCAAGATCGCGGGTGCGGCCGGGGCCTTCACGATTATCGCGCGCGGTGATCTGGCCAATCCGCTGACGATCATCGCCCTGCCGCAGTCCTCCAACACCCTTTTCCAGGCGGCCGGTGCCGTCCGCGCGGCCTACAAGGCCTGGATTGCTGGGTCCCTGCCGCAGGGGGTGGTTGTGGTTGACGCCGGCGCGGCCAAGGCCCTGCTCAGCGGCAAGAGCCTGCTGGCCGCAGGCGTCAAGGCTATCGAGGGCCAGTTTGGCAAGGGTGACACCGTGCAGGTGCGCGATGAGGCGGGGCGCGAGCTGGCGCGCGGTCTTATTCGTTACGATGCCGCCGACGCCGCAAGGATCGCCGGCCTGCGTTCAGACGCTATCGAGGCCGCGCTGGGCTATGTCGCCGGGCCGATGATCCACGCCGACGACCTTTCACACTGAGAGAATACAGCCTAAGTCTGACGCGCCGGACTAAGGCTCACAAAGAGCATAAGGGGTAGCGATGGACGACGGCGGAGCCGATTTGGCGGGGGTGATGCGAGCGATGGGCCAAGCGGCCCGCGCTGGCGCGCGCGCGCTTCGGCTGTCGACTCCGGCCGTGCGTACGGTCGCCATCCTCGGCATGGCCGCCGGAATCCGCGCCCGGAGCGAGCAGATTTTGGCCGCCAATGCGGCTGATCTTTCCCGCGCCGGTTCCAATGGCCTGACCGCGCCAATGATTGAGCGGCTGATGCTCGACGCCGCTCGCCTTGAAGGCGTGGCCAAGGGTGTCGAAGCCGTCGCCGACATTCCCGATCCGGTCGGGACGGAGATTCTGCGTTGGACCCGGCCAAACGGTCTAGATATCGCCCGCGTGCGCACCCCGATCGGGGTGATCGCCGTGATCTTTGAGAGCCGACCCAATGTTACCGCTGATGCGGCGGCCCTGACTATCCGCTCGGGAAACGCCGCCATCCTGCGCGGTGGGTCGGAATGTATCGAGACAAACCTGGCCATCTATGCCGCCGTTCTCGACGGTCTTGAGGCCGCGGGCCTGCCTGCTGACTGTGTGCAGATGGTGGCCACGCCTGACCGGGCGGCGGTGGGCATGATCCTGTCGGGTCTCGACCGCAATATAGACCTAATCATTCCGCGCGGCGGCAAGAGCCTGGTTGCGCGGGTGCAGGCGGAGGCGCGCGCGCCGGTTCTGGGACATCTGGAAGGGCTCAACCACGTCTATCTCGACAAGGGTGCCGACCTCGAAAAGACCTTGGCCATCGTGCTGAACGCCAAGCTGCGACGGGTCAGCGTCTGTGGCTCGGCCGAGACCCTGTTGGTCGATCGCTCGGCCGCGACCCACCTGCTGCCGGCCGTTGCTCAAGCTCTAGTCGATGCCGGATGCGAACTGCGCGGCGATCAAGATGCGCGCGCCATCTTCCCGGATATGAACGCGGCCAGTATGGCCGACTGGACCACGGAATATCTCGACGCCATCCTCGCCGTTGCCATTGTCGACGGCGTGGAGGGTGCCGCCGCCCACATCGCGGCCTATGGCTCGGGCCACACTGACGCCATCGTCACCGAAAACATCGCGGTCGCCGAGGCCTTCATTGCCGCGGTCGACAGCGCCATCGTGCTGGTCAATGCCTCGACCCAGTTTGCCGACGGCGGTGAATTCGGTTTTGGGGCCGAAATCGGCATCGCCACTGACAAACTCCACGCCCGCGGTCCGGTAGGGGCCGAGCAATTGACGACATTCAAATATGTGGTTCGCGGGTCGGGCCAGATCCGTCCCTGAGCCCGGCCGGGCAGTCACCTTGCGGCTTGGTTTCACCTTGAAGCCTGGCATGCGGGTTGGGCTGTTCGGGGGCTCGTTCAATCCCGCGCACGAGGGCCACACCCACGTTGCTGAGACCGCCCTGATCCGGCTGCGGCTCGACAAGGTAATTTGGCTGGTCTCACCGCAGAACCCCTTGAAGCCGCGTCACGAGACGGCGGGCATCGACGCCCGCTTGGCCGGTGCACGCCGCTGGGCGCGCGGCAGCAGGATGGTGGTTTCGAATGCGGAGAGCCGGATCGGCTCACGCTACACCATCGATACCCTGCGTCTGCTCAAACGCCGCTATCCGGGGGTTAAGTTCGTCTGGATTATGGGGGCGGACAGCCTGGCCAGTTTCCACCGTTGGCGCGGCTGGACCCAGATCATGCAGTCTGTCCCTGTGGCCGTGGTCTCGCGCCCCTGGGCGGCGCTGAAGGCCCGGACCAGCCCGGCGGCAAAGCGTTTCCGCCATGCCCGCCACGGGTCGCGCCAAGCGCCGATCCTGCCGCAACTCAAGGCTCCGGCCTGGGTCTATCTGCGCGGGCCATTCAATTTCGCCTCGTCCACGGCGATGCGCGAACGCCAGCGTTGGCGGGGCGAAAGGTAGTGTCGTGCCGCGCTTTTCATCTGAAAAACGCAGGCCTCTTGCCGGAACACGCTTAGAGGTCTGCAACCGTCGGCTATTTGTGATAAAGTTGCCTTCCAGTAACCATTATTACGGAGCAGTTCGCTGAGCAGCGACGCCGTGCCTAGCGCACAAGACCTTTCCGCCCGGCCTCTGGACCAACTAGTTCTGGGCCGCCTGGATGACGATAAGGCCGAAGATATCGTCTTCATCGACCTCAAGGATAAGAGCGCCTTTGCCGATAGTCTGATCGTCGCATCGGGTCGGTCGCATCGGCATGTCGGTGCCCTGGCCGACCACCTGCTACGCGCCCTCAAGGAGGCCGGCTATGGCCGAGCCAAGGTCGAGGGCTTGCCACATTGCGACTGGGTTTTGATCGACGCCGGCGACCTGGTGATCCATCTGTTCCGGCCGGAAGTGCGCGCCTTCTACAATATCGAGAAAATCTGGTCGGTGGATTCGCCCTCGCGGCACACCACGCCGCAGACGATCACGCACTAACCTCGACGTGAAGGTCGCCGCTTGAAAGTCGTCCTGCTCGCGGTCGGACGGCTCGGCCAGGGGTCCGAGACCCTGCTGGCGCGCGACTACCTACAGCGCTTCACCCTGGCTGGGCGCGCCCAAGGCCTGGGGCCCGCCGAACTGATCGAGGTTGAAGCCAGAAAGTCAGGCAAGGCGGCCGAGGCTGAGGTACTCAAACCGTATCTCGCAGACAGCCATGTGGTGCTTTGCGACGAGCATGGCGTCCAGCGGACATCCCGCGCCCTGGCGGACCGGATCGGGCGGCTGCGCGACGACGGCGTGCGGCGGCTAGTCTATGTGATCGGTGGCGCAGACGGGCTGGACCCGTCGCTGTCGGGAGACGAGACCCTGGCGCTCGGCGTGCAGACCTGGCCGCACGCCCTGGCGCGCGCGATGATGGCCGAACAGATCTACCGTGCCGCCACCATCCTTGCCGGATCGCCCTATCACCGTGACTAGGTCCAAGCTCTTGCTGTTGGCCCTTCTGGCTCCCCTGCTTTCCAGTTCCGCTGTGGCGGCCAACCTGCCCGTGACCCCGGCAGAGACGGTGCGTGCTCGGGTGGACGCCCTCAGTATCGACCAGGCCAAGGTTGGGCTGACCGAAGCTGCGCAACGTTCCCGGCTGGATCAGATCAGCCGGCGCCAGGCCGCCCTGACCGCCGACCTCGCGCAGCGGCGCGGCGAGCTTTCCAAGTTGCTCGGTGCCCTGGCGCTTTATCGGCGTCAGTCGCCGCCGGCCCTGCTGGTGCCGCCTGATAAGGCGCGTGATGCCGTGCGCGGTGCCATTCTGGCTCGATCCTTGATCCCTGACCTGACCCGGCGCGCTCAGGCCCTGACAGCCGAGCTGGATCAGGTCGCCGTGCTGCGTCGCCAGGCCGCGGCGGCCAATGAAGCGCTTTTGAATGCTCAGAGCGTGGCGGCCGAGCGTGGGTCGGCGATCGCCCTGGCGGTGCAGAATCTGCCTCCGGAAGCCGACGGTATCGATGATCTGGGGCCGCTTACCGCAGGCGGCACAGGGGTGACTTTCGCCATGGGTTGGCCTATCCGCGGCCGCGTCGTGCGGCCCTTTGGCGATGTCCAGTCCGGCGGTGGAAATGCCCGGGGGGTATCGATTGCTGCAAAAAGAGGCGATCTTGTGGTCAGTCCAGCAGCAGGAACGGTCCAATTCGTCGGTCCAGTACCGGATTGGGGCATCGTCTTGATCTTAAAGTTTAAGGGTGCATACCATTTGGTGCTTGGCGGACTGGATCAGGTTTCAGTTCAAAATGGACAATCCGTCGCAGCGGGGTCGCCTATCGGGCGGTTGGCGAATGGAGCAGGATCAACCGCGGAACTCTATATAGAGGTTCGGGAGAATGGCACACCGGTTGATCCGGCGCGCTGGATGTCCGGAGCCCCACTCGGGGCAACGCCTGATTAGGGCCTTCGCCGTCAGGCAACGGTTTCACTCTAGAGTTTTCGGAGCCAGTAGGGCGCATGCGTAAGTACCTCATGATCGGTGTCTCGGCCTTTGTGCTGGGGGCAGGCTCGATGGCCTATGTGAGCCAGCGGACGGAGGCGGCACCAACCCGCTCGACCTACAAACAGCTCGAACTGTTTGGCAATGTGCTCGACACGGTAGAGCGCCAGTACGTGACCCCGGTCGACGATCGCAAGCTGATCGAGGCGGCGCTGGAAGGTATGATGACCTCGCTGGACCCGCACTCGGGCTATCTGTCGCCCGACGGTTACGACGACATGCAGGACCAGACCAAGGGTGAATACGGTGGTCTCGGCATCGAGATCACCAGCGAAGACGGGGTGGTCAAGGTGATCTCCCCCATGGACGGCACGCCCGCCGACAAGGCTGGGATCAAGGCCGGCGACTACATCACGTCCGTCAATGGCGACAGTGTTCTGGGCCTCTCGGTCAACGACGCCGTCAAGCAGATGCGGGGCCCAGCCGGGGAAACCGTTACCCTGACCATTGCACGCGAAAAGTCCGATCCGTTCGATGTCAAACTGGTACGCGAGGTGATTAAGCCTAAGTCCGCCATTGCGCGACTGGAGGGCGACTATGGCTATGTGCGGTTGTCGGGCTTCAACGAGAAGGCCACTGACGAACTGAGCGACGCCATCAAGGAATTGCAGACCAAGAACCCGAACATGAAGGGCTTGGTCTTTGACCTGCGCAACAACCCTGGCGGCCTGCTCGACCAAGCCGTGGGCGTCACTGATCTGTTCCTCGATGGCGGCGAGGTCGTCAGCCAGCGCGGCCGCGATGCGCGCGATATCGAACGCTTCAACGCCAAGGGCGGCGATATCCTGCACGGCCTGCCTTTGGTGGTGCTGATCAATTCCGGTACGGCAAGTGCGGCGGAAATCGTTTCCGGTGCCCTGCAGGACCGCGGTCGGGCCCAGGTCGTTGGCCTGACCAGCTTCGGCAAGGGTTCGGTTCAGACCGTAGTGCCGCTGCGTGGCGGTCTGGACGGTGCGCTGAAGCTCACTACGGCACGCTACTACACGCCGTCGGGCCGCTCGATCCAGAAGACCGGGATCACGCCAGATTTGGAAGTTGCCGAGACCCGCCAGGAAGCGCAGGATATCGCCAATAAAGCCTGGTTCAGTGAAGCCAGCTTCAAGAACGCGCTCAATGCCGAAGAAGGCAAGGCGCGCGTCGGTAAGCATGAGCCCGCCGAGGCCCCGCCGGCGGCCTTCGATGAGAAGAAGGACTTCCAGCTTTCTCGTGCCCTGGATGTGCTGAAGTACGGTTCGGTTGCTGCGACCCCGAAACTGCCCAAGCCGGTGGCCAAGGTGGCGGAAATGATCGCGAAAACCGCGCCGGGTGCAGCGAAGGCGGCGGCGAAATAGATCGGGGTCTGCGCGGCTCAAATCATTGATTTAAGGGGTTCCTTAACCCTGTTTGTTCATCTTTGCCGACGACTGTTTAAGGCGTTTGCACCCTATGTTTTCCAAGAAGGCCCTTGCTGCCGCCAGCCCTTTGCCAATGCAGGGTAACGCGCGCGTGTCTGGTGCGAGCCAAGAGCTGGCGGCCATAACCAATCCCTACCTTGGGGCAGCGGGTGCTGGCTTCCTGTTCCTGGGCTGCGTTGCGGCCCTGGTGGCGCCTATCGTCGGCCTTTCCGCGCCAGGTCCCGGCGGCGGCATGTTGCCCGTGGTCGCGCCAGACGGCCGTAATGTTGCCCAGGCCTATGCCCGCCCGTTCACCAGCACCGGCGCGCCGCGCGTGGCGCTGATCGTCGGTGGGCTGGGGCTTAATCCCCAGACGACTCGTGCCGCGATCGACACCCTACCGCCGGAAATTACACTTTCATTTGCCCCCTATGCTGAAGACCTTCAGGATTGGATCGACATGGCGCGGGCTGCCGGGCACGAGGTGCTGTTGGAGGCGCCGATGGAGCCCGCCGAATATCCCAGCAATGATCCGGGCCCCTACACCCTACTGGCTAACAGTAAGCCCGACGAAACAGCCAGAAAGCTGGACTGGCTGCTTTCACGCGGGGCCGGCTATTTCGGCGTTACCAACTATTTGGGTGGGCGCTTCCTCAATTCCGATGCGGCGATGACGGCCTTTTCGCCGGTCCTAGCCCGCCACGGTGTGGCCTTTATTGACGACGGTCAGGCGCGTCGCCGTGGTGGCGGGATGATGCGGGCGAGCGCAGACAGCGTCATCGACGATCAGCTGTCTGCCGACGCCATCAATCTGGCTCTGGGCGAGTTGGAAGCGGGTGCGATCAAGGGCGGTACGGCGCTGGGTTCGGGCTTCGTCTATCCGTTGACCCTGACCGCCATCAAGACCTGGGCCCGCAGCTTGCCGCAACGCATCGTGCAACTGGCACCGGCCTCGGCCGTTATGTCCAAACGTTAGACGCGTGGACCTAGACCTCACGCTCTATCGGCCCAACGTCGGAATCGTGCTGTTCAATGTCGATGGCCTGGTTTGGTTGGGACGTCGCGCGACCGATAACGTCCATCCTGGCCAAGAGCATACGGCGTCGCTGGGACATCTGTGGCAATTCCCGCAAGGCGGGGTCGATCCGGGCGAGGACCTGGAAGCCGCCGCCCGTCGCGAGCTGGCCGAGGAGACGGGCGTTACGTCTGTCCGCCTGCTTGGGCACACCCAAGGCTGGATTGCCTACACCTTTCCACCCGAGGTCGCGGCTCGCGGCCATTGGCAGGGGCAAAAGCAAGCCTGGTATGCCTTTCGCTTCGAGGGCGCGGCGGATGAGATTGAACTAGAACATCATGAGACGATTGAGTTCGACTCGTGGCGCTGGGCGCGCCTACAGGAGGCACCAGATCTGATCGTGCCGTTCAAGCGAAACGTCTATCTTCAGGTTGTCGAGGCCTTTAAGGCCTTCGCCAAGGCCTAGCCGCCTCAATCTCTGAAAGTCTGCGAATTCATGCAACGCGCCACCGCGTCAATCGTCATGGTCCACGGGGCGTTCTGCGCCAGCTGGGTGTTCGAGAATTTTCGCAAGCCGTTCGAGGCCGTCGGCCACACGGTTCTGACGCCCGACTTGCCCGGACATGGCCCCGGCGAAACGCCCGCCGGAATATCGATGACCGCCTACGCTGAAGCTGTGGCGGAGCTGTGCCGAGCCCAGTCGGTACCACCCTTGCTCCTGGGCCATTCGATGGGCGGGCTGGTAGCTCAGATGGCGGCCGACCGTGTTCCTGTTGCTGGTCTGATGCTGTTGGCACCGTCGGCACCCTGGGGCGTGTCGGGGCAGAGCCTGGAAGAAGCGGTCAGCGCCGTCAGCCTGTTCGCGCTCGGGCCGTATTGGCTGCAGGCCGTAGCCCCAGACCGCATGGTCACCGGACATTACAGCATCGATCAGATGGACCCAGCCGAGCAGAAGCGGACCTACGACCGCATGATGCCCGAGAGCGGCCGGGCGCTATTTGAGATGTTGAGCTGGTGGCTGGACCCGATGATGGCCACAGCCGTGCGCGATGCGGGCCGGGTCAGATCGCTAACTATCGCCGGCGGCAAGGACGCTATCAGCCCAGCCGGCACGGTGCGTCGGACGGCAGAGCGACTGGGCGGGGAATTGCGGGTCTTTGAGGGTATGAGCCACTGGCTCCCCGGCGAGCCGGGCTGGGAGGATGTGGCCACAGCCTGCCTCGACTGGATCAGCGCTTCCTGAAAACGGCGCGCAGCAATCCTATGCCGGCGACCAGCGCCCACGATCCTTCCATCAATGCGGCAGAAAGATTGAAGGCCGTGGTCAAAGACCACAGGATCAGCAATGAGCCGATCAGATTACAGGCCAGCGACGGCCAGTTTTCGGGATTCAGCCTGCCAAACGCCGCGCCGGCATAGGCCAAGAGCACCAAGCCGACACCAAGGATTCCGCCGATATCCAGCGGACTCATGTGGCGTTGTGCAAGGCTGAGATGAAACAGCACGACAGACTCTGAAGCCCTTTTTCGGGACCTTCTGAGCCTGGGTGGTCTAACAAAGTCATATACGCAAGCCCGGAGGGGCCGCGCGGCGCAACATCACTTGCGGACTTGATACATCAATTCGGACTGATCCATGCCGCGCACGATGTCCTTGCCGTTCAACATGGCTAGACCTGTGAAGGCCATACCCGTCATGCCGGTGGTTGAGGTCGCGCTGGGGGCTTCCCAGCCGACGGTGGTACGCTTCATCTTGGTTATCTGATCGTCATAGGCGTAGGGCGCACGCAGTTGCAAGATGGGATCTTGGCGCGAGGCCCAGGCGTGCATACCGTTGACGAGATCCTGGAAACCGCCCTTAGCGTGGTTGATCGTCAGGGTGCAGGTCGTCGGGTTAGCGACCGAAACCGGCTGGACGACCACTTGAGTGCCGGCTTTGTCGACTTCCTTGGTCCAAAGCTGGCGCTTTTTAACGAAACCCTCCGCCTTGGCCAGATCGTCAAGCTTGCCAGTCTGATTGGAGATCGGCCTGCAAATCTTTTCGAGGGTATTGATCAGGGTCAGGCCAAGCGGGTTGGTCGGCAGGGGCGCGAGCTCTTGAGCCGCGGGCGGGGCCACGGCAGCCGGGGTCGTACCTTCGGGTGCGGCCAGCGGCGCGCCAGCGGCAGGCGCCGTTGCCTCAGGGGTAGGTGCCATAGCGGCGGGTGCCGCCGGTTCCTGGGCGAAAGCCGCCGACGAGAGGGCCGCGATGCTGGCGGCGGTGATGAGAAGCGTGAGACGCATTTTTCTTTTTCCCTAACGTAACGCCGAATGAATGACCGTCCGCCCGTCATCTCGCAAGACCCCTACGCGATTTCTGCGGCGGATTTAGGTCAATTAGACTCTTTCGACAGCGCTTTCTGCCAGGATCGTCAGGCCGTCGGGCGTGACATCCGCGAAACCGCCTTCGATCTCGAATACGCGGGCCGACCCGCCATCTCGTACGGTGACAACCCCGGTCTTCAGAGCCGTCATGAACGGTGCGTGGTTGGCTAGAACGCCAAAGTCGCCTTCGACGCCGGCCGCATCGACCTGATCGACGTTTCCGGCGAACAGTTCGCGCTCAGGCGAAACCAGGGAGAAGTGGAGCTTGCCGCTCATCAGGCTTGGGCCGCCATTTTTTCGGCCTTTGCGATCACCTCATCGAAGCCGCCGACCATATAGAAGGCCGCTTCTGGCAGGCTGTCGCCTTCGCCGGCGACGATGCGTTTGAACGAGCTGATGGTTTCTTCCAACGACAGGAACTTGCCCGGTGTGTTGGTGAACTGTTCGGCGACGAAGAACGGCTGGCTCAGAAAGCGCTGGATCTTACGGGCCCGCGCCACGGTCAGCTTGTCGTCCTCGGAAAGCTCGTCCATGCCCAGGATGGCGATGATGTCCTTCAGCGCCTTATACTGCTGAAGAATTTCCTGGACCTGGCGGGCCACACCGTAGTGCTCTTCGCCAATCACCAGCGGGTCCATGATCCGGCTGGTGGAGTCCAGCGGGTCCACGGCCGGGAAGATGGCCTGGGCAGCGATGTCGCGGCTTAGGGTTGTTGTCGCGTCAAGGTGGGCGAACGAGGTGGCGGGCGCCGGGTCGGTCAGGTCGTCGGCGGGCACATAGATGGCCTGCACCGAGGTGATCGAACCCTTATTGGTCGAGGTAATCCGCTCCTGCAGGTTGCCCATCTCGGTGGCCAGGGTGGGCTGATAACCCACGGCCGAAGGGATGCGACCCAGCAGGGCGGACACTTCCGAGCCCGCTTGGGTGAAGCGGAAGATATTGTCGATGAAGAGCAGCACGTCCTTGCCCTCTTCGTCGCGGAAATATTCGGCCTGGGCCAGACCGGTCGGGGCCACGCGGGCACGGGCACCGGGAGGCTCGTTCATCTGGCCATAGACCAGGGCGCAACGGCTGCCTTCGCCGCCGCCGGCCTTGTTCACGCCGGACTCGATCATCTCGTGATACAGGTCATTGCCTTCGCGGGTGCGCTCACCCACCCCGGCCAGTACAGAATATCCACCGTAGGCCTTGGCGATGTTGTTGATCAGCTCTTGCATGGTCACGGTCTTGCCCACGCCAGCGCCGCCAAACAGGCCGATCTTGCCGCCCTTGGTGTAGGGGCACATCAGGTCGATCACCTTAATGCCGGTAACCAGAATTTCTGCGCTGGTCGACTGTTCGGCCAGGGTCGGCGCTTCGCGGTGGATCGGCCGATACATGTCGGTGATGATCGGACCGCCTTCGTCCACCGGGTCACCGATGACGTTCATGATCCGGCCGAGCGTGCCGGGACCCACGGGGGCCTGGATGCTGCTGCCGGTATCGGCCACGGGTTGGCCGCGGGTCAGGCCCTCGGTGGTGTCCATGGCAATGGTGCGGACAGTATTTTCGCCTAGGTGTTGGGCCACTTCCAGAACCAGGCGGAAGGTTTCGCCGGTTTTCTGGTCGACGTTGGTGGTCTCCAGAGCGTTGAGGATCGCGGGCAGGTGCCCTTCGAACTCCACGTCCACCACGGCGCCGATCACCTGGACGATGCGGCCGGTGGCGACGAGCTTCGTCGCCTTGGGGGCATGGGTCTTGGCGGCAGCGGCCTTCACGGGTGCGGCGGCCTTTTTTGTCGCGGCGGCCTTGGCCGCGGGGGCAGCCTTCTTTGGAGCTGCAGCGGCCTTGGGGGCGGGCTTCTTGGCGGGGGCAGTGGCCATCGTCAGGACTTTCGGTCTGAAATTCTAAAGGGCTTCGGCGCCGGAGATGATCTCGATCAGCTCCTTGGTGATCTGCGCCTGGCGGGTTCGGTTGTATTGGATAGTGTAGGCCTTGATCATATCGCCAGCATTGCGCGTTGCGTTATCCATCGCGGCCATCTGACTGGCGTAGAAGCCAGCCTGATTTTCCAGCATGGCCGAGAAGACCTGGACGTTCAGGTTGCGCGGTAGGAGCACATCTAGCAGTTCGTCTTCGGCAGGCTCGTATTCATAAGCCGCGCCCTTGAGGTCTATCGGTTCGGTGCCAGCCTCGACCGAGGCGGGAATTAGCCGCTTGTTGGTCGGGATTTGCTGCACCACCGACTTGAAGCGTGAGTAGAACAACGACACCACATCAACCTGGCCACTTTCGAACAGCTCGGCGATATCGGAAGCAATCGCCAGCGCGGCATCGAGCGAGGGTTTAGCGCCGGCCTCGTAGCTGGCCACGATCTTGTCGCCGAATTGGCGGCGCAGCGGGGCCAGGGCCTTCTTGCCGACCGTGATGATCGAGACCGTCTTGCCCTCGTTGGTCAGGGCCACGATGTGATCGCGCGCGGCGCGGACGATGTTGCTGTTGAACCCACCCGCCAGGCCGCGGTCAGATGTGGCCACCACAACCAGTTGGCGTTGGTCGCTACCGGTACCCGCCAGCATCTTTGGTGCGGAATCACCGCTGACCCCGGCGGCCAGGTTGGCGATCGCCGCGGCCATGCGGCTGGCATAGGGCCGGGCGCCCATGGCGGCGTCCTGGCTGCGGCGCAGTTTCGCGGCCGCGACCATCTGCATGGCCTTAGTAATCTTCTGCGTCGCCTTCACGCTGGCGATGCGGTTGCGCATCTCCTTGAGGCTGGCCATGACTTTAGGCTCCGTACCTGCTCACAACCGGTCCTTAGGCGAACGCGGCGGTGTAGGTTTCGAGCAGGGCCTTGAGCTCGCCTTCGAGCTTGTCATCCAGGGCCTTCTTGGTGCGGATCGCCGTCAGCAGCGCCTTCTGCTTGCCGCGTAGCAGGCCGAGTAGCCCGGCCTCATAACGGCCGACGGCATTGACCGGCACGCGGTCCAGATAGCCGCGGGTGCCGGCATAGATCACGCAGACTTGCTCTTCAACGGCCAGAGGCGCGTATTGCGGCTGCTTCAGCAGTTCGGTCAGGCGCGCGCCGCGGGCCAGCAGCTTCTGGGTGCTGGCGTCGAGGTCGGAGCCGAACTTGGCGAAGGAAGCCATTTCCCGATACTGGGCCAACTCGCCCTTCAGCGGGCCGGTCACCTGCTTCATTGCCTTGATCTGCGCTGAAGACCCTACGCGCGAGACGCTGATGCCGACGTTCACGGCCGGCCGGATGCCCTGATAGAACAGGTCGGTTTCCAGGAAAATCTGGCCATCGGTGATCGAGATGACGTTGGTCGGGATATAGGCCGACACGTTGTTGGCTTGGGTTTCGATGATCGGCAGGGCAGTCAGGGAGCCGGAGCCATTGTCGTCGTTGAGCTTGGCGGCGCGCTCAAGCAGGCGCGAGTGCAGGTAGAATACATCGCCCGGATAGGCTTCGCGGCCCGGCGGGCGGCGCAGCAGCAGCGACATCTGGCGATAGGCCACGGCTTGCTTGGAAAGGTCATC
>CAISYT010000058.1 GCA_903889785.1 uncultured Caulobacterales bacterium | reverse complement strand
TTGAACGCGGTTGAGGGTTTTGTCCGGCAGATCCTGGGCTGGCGGGAATATGTGCGGGGCGTCTACTGGAGCTTGATGCCTGAGTACGGGGACCGCAATGCACTCCAGGCGACGCGCCGGCTTCCGGCCTTCTATTGGACGGGAAACACGTCCATGCGCTGCCTGTGCGAGGCCGTCAAAGACACGGCGCGTCATGCCTACTCGCACCACATTCAACGCCTTATGGTGACAGGCAATTTCGCCCTACTGGCGGGCGTCTCCCCTCGTGAAATCGAGCGCTGGTATCTGGCGGTCTACGCTGACGCCTTCGAATGGGTTGAGATGCCCAACACGCTGGGAATGGCCGTGTTTGCAGATGGCGGCCAGATAGCTTCCAAGCCCTACGCTGCATCGGGGGCCTACATCGATCGAATGTCGGATTTCTGTTCGGGCTGCGCCTACGACGTGAAACAGAAAACAGGCCCGAACGCATGCCCGTTCAACTATCTCTACTGGGCGTTTCTCATTCGGCAGAAAGATCGCCTTTCAAACAATCCAAGGCTCGCTATGCCTTACCGCACGCTTGCGGGCTGGACGACGGAACGCCAGGCGGCGATCCTCGTCGAGGCGGAGGGGTTTCTCGACCAGCTGGAATAGTGGCAGATCCGCAGCGAGCACCGCGCGCACGCGAGGCTATGGCTGGCATAATTGCCGCTTAAAAGGGCATGTCCCGAACACACCGAGATATTTTTGCTGCACCGCCATAATTAAGGCACACGGCGCATTTTAGTATCAATCGACGGCAATGACCGTCCGCATCGACTGGAGCAAATTATGTTTCGTAGAACCCTCCTGAGCCTCGTAGCCGTGGCCGCCTTGGCAGCTGGCGGAAACGCCTGGGCGCAGGCGCCAGCCGCAGACATCGTCGACACCGCCGTGGGTGCAGGCCAGTTCAAGACCCTGGCGGCCGCGTTAGGTGCCGCTGGCCTCGTCCAGACCCTGAAAGGCGCGGGTCCCTTCACCGTCTTCGCCCCCACCGACGCGGCCTTCGCCAAGCTACCGGCCGGTACGGTCGAGGATTTGTTGAAGCCCGAAAACAAGGCCAAGCTTACGGCCGTCCTGACCTACCACGTGGTCTCCGGCAAGGTGATGAGCGCGGCTCTGGCCGGAAAGGTTACCGACGCTGCCACCGTCCAGGGCCAAACGGTCAAGATAGATGCCAGCAAGGGCGGCGTGATGGTCAACAACGCCAAGGTCGTGACGGCCGACGTACAGGCGTCAAACGGCGTTATTCACGTGATTGATACGGTTCTTCTGCCCAAATAGCCGAATAGATACCGGGGCGCAGGCAACGCTTGCGCCCCGGCACGGCTCTGTCAGCCCAAATTGCCGGCGGCGGCCACAGCGCCTAACTTCGGCGGATGAAGAACCCATTCCGCTACTTTGACAGCTCGCCCGAGGTGATCCGCCTGGTGGTGATGATGTACGTCCGGTGGAACTGACACGATAAGTCAGCGAGCGCGAAAGCGCCCCTACCCCACCCTGCAAATCAGGCTGTCACGGTAGCCGCCGCCCAGTCCGCCATGAGCCGCCTGCGCTTCTCTAGGGCGTCGCTGCGGCGG
>CAISYT010000057.1 GCA_903889785.1 uncultured Caulobacterales bacterium | reverse complement strand
GCGCGTTGGGCTTGCCGCGCCGCCGTCGCGGACCTTGCCGGTGGCGAAGCCAACCAGGGCGACCCTGGCGCCGGTCTTGGTCGTGGCGAAACCTGCCGCCGCCGCATTGTCCAGGTCGATGCCCGATCCAGCGTGGGGCAGGTGAGCGGCGTCGAGCGCCTTTAGGGTTGAGAGCACCCCGCCCTGGCCCAGATCAAAGGTGTGGTTGTTCGATGTGGCCACCAGAGTGATGCCGAGGGATTTGAGGCAATCAATCACCACCGGTTCGCCGGCATGAAGGGTCAGTTCCTCACGCGTTGCGGTACCGACGATGCTACTGCGGATCACGGTTTCCAGATTGGTGAAGCCGATTTCGCCATGGCGGACGAGCGCGGAAACCCGCTCGCGGTCGGGCCAAACCTGGGTGCGAAGATCGTTCTCCAGCAGGGCTTGGCCGAGCAGGGAAAGCCGCACCGGCCTGCGCTGGGCCGCCAGGACGGGTAGGCCACCCAGCCCGGTCAGGGCGGCGGCACCGGTTAGGGTGGCGCGACGGCCGCTGTCGAATTCAGTCATGCACACGGCTCCAGCCAAGGTTGCTCCAGCAGATAAGCGGAAGGCTTCTCCTTGGGGTAGGTCATTCCTTCACGGCATGGATCGATTAGATTAATCAATACCGTTGTGACCCTCTCAGGTCTGTTTAACGTAAATTTAGAACGGGTTGGATGTGCGCGGAAAACGCCGCGAACCGTCAAGGGGATAATTCGAAGATGTCGAACGCGAAGACGATGCTGCGTGGCCTGCGCAATGGTGCTGCCATTGCCGCCCTAACCGCGGCAGGGGTGCTCACCACGGGTGTCGCCACGCCCGCCATGGCGCAGACCGCTGCGCCGGCCGCTTCCGTGGACGCCATTATCGTTACCGGCTCGCGCATCGCCCGCAAGGATGCTGAGGTCGTTGGGGTGGTGACCACCCTGACCGCCGAAGACATCCGCGGTTCGGCGGCCAACTCGATCGGCGAGCTGATGCAGAGGCTGCCGTCGGCTGGCGTCAGCCTCAACTCGAACGGCACCCAGGGCACAGCCTACGGCGCCAGCTCGATCAACCTGCGCTATCTTGGCGGATCGGAAGGCAGCGGCAACCGCGTGCTGGTGCTGGTTGACGGCCATCGCTGGGTTGACGGCGTCGGCCAGCGCGGCTTCCGCGATTTCGTCGACCTCAACACCATGCCGCTGGGCATGATCGAGGGCGTTGAGGTGCTGAAAGACGGTGCCTCCGCAATCTATGGCTCGGACGCTATCGCCGGTGTGGTCAACATCAAGACCGCCCGTGATTTCGACGGCATTAAGGCCAATGCCAAGTACGGCGTCACCAGCGAAGGCGACGGCAAGTCCTACTCGGGCGAGCTCAATTTCGGCAAGCGCTGGGCGAGGAGTTCGGTGCTGTTGTCGGCCTCTTACGTCAAGGAAGAGCCGATCCTGACCTCGGCTCGCCAGTTGACCACCCTGACCCTGGTGCCGCAAACGGCCGTGGGCAACAACCCGAACGGTCTCTACATCCTGCCGGGCCTGGCCGCGAACACCTATTTCGGCACCATCGCAGGCTTCGCCTCAAGCGCCACACCTGCGGTAGCCAACGGCACGGCCCTAGGTACCGGCGCCCTGGCCGACGATGCCTTCCATCGCGGGGCTCTGCCCGGCGACTTCTACAATACCCAGGCGCAGGGCATTTATTCGACCGGTCCAAGCAAGCGCTACGGCTTCTACAGCCGCTTCAAGACCGAGATTTCCGACAGCATCCACTTCACGGGCGAGGCGCTCTACAACCGCCGTAAGTCCGATCAGCTGTTCTCGCCGGTTTTGCTCGATATCGGCGGCACGGCCGGCACCATTCAGGGCTTCGCCCTGCCCAACAACCAGGCCTTCAACCCGTTTGGTACGGCCAATGGTGTTCCCACAGCCAATGCGCTGGGCTTCGCCGCCAACTCCGCCTGGCGGATCCGCCGTGTGATGACTGACATCGGCAATCGCGACAATGTGCAGGACGTCGAGACGTTCCGCTTGGCCGCCGGGTTCGATGGCGCGTTCAAACTCCTGAACCGCGACTGGTCGTGGGACGTCTTTGGTTCGTTCAATAGGAACCACATCTTCAGCAAGGCGCTGAACAGCGTGAACTACGACCAACTGGCGCTTGGCCTGGGCGACCCGGCCCGCTGCGCCACGATCGCAGGCTGTACGGCCATCAACCTGTTCGGCCCCATGACATCGGCTCAGGCCGAATACGTGCGTTACACTGCACGCGAGTCTAACGAGACCCGACTGAGCGACGTGACCTTCAACATCACCGGCGAGCTGTTCCAGCTACCGGCTGGCCCGCTGGCCGTTGCCGCCGGTGTCGAGCATCGGCGCAACTCGGCGATCGACTCGCCTGACCCCTATGTCAACTCCGTGCCCCGCTACCTGCCCGCGGCCGCGACGACCACCACGGCCCAGACCCGCACCGCGACCAAGGGCTTCTACAGCCTGAACGAAGCCTATATCGAGGCCGACCTTCCGCTGCTGAAGGACGTGGCTTTGGCCCAGACCCTCGATCTGAGCCTTGCCGCGCGCTACTCGGACTACAATACCGTGGGCAGCGCCACGACGGGCAAGGTCGGCATTGGCTGGCGTCCGATCCAGGACATCCTGATCCGTGGCACATACAGCCAGGGATTCCGCGCGCCTTCGATCAACGAACTCTATCAGGGTGCCCGCGAGACCAGCTTTCAGGGCATCGATCCCTGTAACGGCGGCGCAGCCGTCAACGCCAGCCAGCCTGGCTGCGTCGGCGTGCCGGCGGGCTACAACCAAGCAAACTTCAACCTCAATGGTCTGATCCCCGGCATCATCAGCGGCAACCGCCAGCTCAAGCCAGAGACTGCCGACACCACCACCTATGGCGTGGCGATCAAGCCCCGCTTCTTGCCCGGCCTGTCGCTTACCGTCGACAAGTACGACATCAAGATCAAGGACGCGATCGCCGCTCAGTCGGTGACTCAGATCCTGCAACTCTGCGCCGCGCGCGGCGGGGTCTTCTGCGAACTGGTGACGCGCTATAGCGCTACCGGTGCCATCAAGTCGTTGCTGCAGGGCTCGCAGAACCTCAACGAAATCGCCACTGCCGGTATGGACTACACCATGCGTTATGACTTCAGCACCCCGGTCGGCCGGTTCAACACCCTGATCGACGCTTCTAATCTGCAGACCTTCCGCACCACCTCGCCCAATCCGACCGGCGGTGCCCCGATCGTTGATGAGCGGGTCGGCAAGGGCGACCAGCCACGTTCGACCTATCCCAAGTGGAAAGGGCAGACCTCCGCGAAGTGGACGCAGGGACCGATGACGGCGCTATGGCGTGGCCGCTACATCGGCCCGACCACCGATGTTACCAATACGGTGAAGGGGCCGGAGACCAAGAAAATCTTCTACCAGGATGCCGAGGCTAGCTATACCTTTGACAAGTTCGAAACCGCTATCACCGTGGGCGTTAATAACATCGCCAACCTGAACGCGCCGCGGTCCTACGCCAATGCGCCGATCAACTACGATATCTATACCTACGACCAGCGCGGGCGGTCCTTCTACGTGCGCCTGTCCGCCCAGTTCTAGGCCATGACGGCAAAGAGCGAGCCAGCCACCGCGCCTGCCAAAAGCGGGGCGTGGCTGGACCGGTTGGAGCGGCTGGGCAACCTCTTGCCCGATCCGGTTGTGATCTTCCTGATCCTCAGCGGGGCCGTCATCATCGTTTCGGCCTTGGTGGCGGCGACGGGCTGGAGCGCGGTCCACCCGGTGACGGGCAAGGTGCTGCATGTGCAGAGCCTGTTGTCGGTGGAAAACGTCCGCAAGCTGCTGGTCGATATGCCCGACACCCTGACGGGGTTCCCGCCACTTGGCCTGGTGTTGGTGGTGATCCTGGGAGCCAGTGTCGCAGAGCGCTCCGGCCTGTTTCACGCCCTCTTGGGCGGCGCTGTGCGGCGCATTCCGCGCGCGGCCATGACCCCGGCTCTTTTCCTGCTGGGCCTGTTGTCGCACCACGCTGCCGACGCGGCCTATATCGTCATCATTCCGCTGTCCGCGCTTGTCTATAAGGAGGCTGGGCGTCACCCGCTCGTGGGTATCGCCGCGGCCTATGCCGGGATTTCCGGGGCCTTTGCCGCCAACCTGATACCGGGCCAGTTCGACGTTTTGATGCTGGGTATCACCCAAGCCGCCGCGCGGCTGGTCGATCCGGTCTATCCCATCAATCCGCTCGGCAACTGGGGCTTTACCTTGGCGCTGGGCCTGATCCTGACGCCCGTGGCTTGGTTTATTACCGACCGGGTGATCGAGCCGCGCCTGGGCCCATCGCCGACCTATGAAGCGAATGAAGCTGACGGCGCGGTCGCCAGCGATCTCAACGCCGATCAGAAGGCCGGGCTGCGCTGGGCCGGCATCGCCGCCCTGGTCATCATCGCCCTGTTCGCCGTCCTGACGCTGACGCCTGGCTATACGCCGTTGATCGACGACGAGGCCAAGGGGCCGGCCCGGCTTGAGCCATTTTACCGTGCCCTGATCGCCGGGTTCATGCTGCTGTTCCTGGTGTGTGGTGCCGTCTACGGCCATTTCGCCCGCACGGTGCGTGGCACCAAGGGCCTGATCGCCGCAGCGGCGGAGGGGGTGAAGACCCTGGCACCCTATATCGTCATCGTCTTCTTTGCCGCTCATTTCGTCGCCATGTTCAGCTGGTCGAATCTTGGGCCGGTGATGGCCGTGCATGGGGCTGAGGCGCTCAAGGCGATCCACCTGCCCACACCCCTGCTGCTGCTGGTGCTGCTGCTGATTTCCTCAGTGCTCGACATCCTGATCGGCTCGGCCTCGGCCAAATGGACCATAATGGCGCCGGTGGTGGTGCCGATGCTGATGCTGTTGGGCGTTGCGCCTGAGATGACGACCGCGGCCTATCGGATGGGCGACAGCATCTTCAACATTATCACCCCGGTGGCTTCGAACTTCCCGCTTGTGCTTATCCTCTGTCGCCGTTGGGCTCCGGAGTTTGGGGTTGGCTCGCTGATCGCCTTGATGGTGCCCTATTCGATGGCCTTCGCGGCCTTTGGGCTGACGCTGGTCGTCCTCTGGAGCGCTATGGGACTGCCGGTCGGGCCTGGCGCCCCCGCCACCTACATCCCGCCCACGCACGCGTCTGCCCAATGACGCTCAATGCCCGCCAGCCATCCAGCGCGGTCGTCGTCGACCGCGACGTGATGGTGGCTATGCGCGATGGCGTGCGCCTAGCGACCGATATCTATCGCCCGGCGCTCGCCGGTCCGCTGCCGGTGCTGCTGGAACGCACGCCCTACGACAAGCGAGGGGCTAATCACGGTGACCGCACCGCCGACGATCCGGTCCCGCGCAGCAAGCCGGAACTGGCGCGGCAATTCGCTGCCGCCGGCTATGTGGTGGCCGTGCAGGATTGTCGCGGCCGCTATCGCTCTGAAGGCGCGTTCGAGAAATACCTCAATGAGGGCGAGGACGGTTTCGACACCATTGCCTGGCTAGCCGCCCAGCCCTGGTGCGATGGCCAGGTGGCCACGCTGGGCCTGTCCTATGGCGCGCATGTGCAGAGTGCACTGGCCTGCCTGAACCCGCTGGCACTCAAGGCCATGTATCTGGACAGCGGCGGCTTCTCTAGCGCCTACCACTCGGGCATCCGCCAGGGTGGGGCGTTCGAGCTGAAACAGGCGACCTGGGCCCATAAGCACGCCCTGCTAAGCCCGGTCACCGCCGCTGATCCCGCCCGCCGCGCCGCCTTGGCGTCGCAAGATATCGCCGCCTGGTTCCGTAGGATGCCGTGGAGTGAAGGCGACTCGCCGCTCAGCGCCGCGCCGGAATACGAAGAGTATCTATTCGAACAGTGGCGCAATGGCACGCTTGGTCCCTATTGGACCCGCGTAGGCCTCTATGCGCGTGGCTTCTATGGCGACTTCGCCGACGTACCATCGGTGCATATGAGCAGTTGGTACGATCCATACGCCCTGACCGCGACGGAGAACTATCTCGGCCTGTCATGCCGCAAGACCGGGCCGACCAAGCTGATCCTGGGGCCTTGGACTCACGGTCAACGCTCGGTGACCTACGCTGGTGACGTCGACTTTGGAGCGGCCGCTACCTTCGATGCGGCGGTCAGTTGCGATTATGTGACCCTGCGGCTGGCCTGGTTCGATCACTGGCTGAAGGGCCAGGGGTCCGATCCCCTGCCGCCGGTTAAGCTTTTTGTGATGGGCGGGGGTTCTGGTCGCCGCAACGCCCAGGGCCGGCTTGAACACGGAGGACGCTGGCGCGACGAGGCTGACTGGCCGCCGCCTTTGGCGCGCGAGACATCGATATTTCTACATGCGGACGGGGGGCTAACCGTCGGAGCACCGCAAGAGGCTGATGCCTCACTGGTCTATGATTTCGACCCGGCCCATCCGGTCCCGACCATCGGCGGTGCCATCGCCTCCGGCGCGCCGGTCATGGAGGCCGGCGCTTTCGATCAGCGCGAGAGCCCGCGCTTCTACTGCAGCGAAGTGGATGGCCGCGCCCTGGCCGAGCGCCCTGATGTGCTGGTGTTTCAGACTGCCCCGCTGGATGAGGCCGTGGAGGTGATCGGCCCAGTCACCGCCACGCTTTGGGTTTCATCGTCGGCACCCGACACGGATTTCGTCATCAAGCTTATCGACGTCTATCCGCCCAGCGAGGACGACCCCGACGGGTTCGCCATGAATCTGACCCACGGAATCCTGCGGGCTCGCTACCGAGACGGGTTTGAGCGCGAAACCATGATGACCCCGGGCGAAGTCTATCAACTCACGATCCAGGCTTTTCCAACGGCCAATCTTTTCGCGGCCGGCCACCGCATCCGGCTGGACGTTTCGTCGAGCAATTTCCCGCATTTCGATGTCAATCCGAATTCCGGCGAGCCTGAGGGTTATTGCAGCACTCCCCAAACCGCTCGAAATCGGGTCTATGTCGACCAGGCACGGCCCTCGCACCTGCGCTTGTTCATAACCAAGGGCGGCCTCTGACGGAGCGCGAATGAAGCTCAACCTGCGCAGCCTGGAGGCTTTCCGGGAGACCATGATCAGTGGTTCGGTCACGGCCGCCGCAGGCCGCATGGGCATGACTCAGCCCGCGGTCAGTCGGCTGATCGCCCAACTGGAGACCGACGCGGGCTTTGGCCTGTTTTACCGCGACAAGGGGCGACTGGCACCCACGCCAGAAGCTCTGATGCTCTATGAGGAAGTCGACCTGGCCTTTGGTGGGCTGGAGCGGGTCGACAACTTGGTGCGCGATATTGCGGTGTTCAATGCCGGCGCTCTCAAGATCGTCGCCCCACCCAGCATGTCGGAGGGCATTATATCGACCATTCTGGTCGGCTTCCTGGCTAAGTATCCACGGGTGCGGGTCAGTATCGACTCCCGCAGTGCCGAGACGGCGAAGGCCATGGTGGTCAATCGCACTGCCGACTGCGGCTTCGCCAAACTGCCGCTGAACCGACCCGAGATTGCCACGGAGCTGCTGTCATCGACCGAGACGGTCTGTGTGCTGCGTACCGACCATCCGTTGGCCATGCACGAAATCCTCACGCCGCAGCTTCTCTATGGTCAGCCGCTGATCCAATTGGGTTACGGTAACTGGACTCGCAACCGCATTGACGACGCCTTTAAGGGCGCTGGCCTGCGCCCCGACGTCAAGCTGGAGACCCATACGGTGGGATCGGCCTGCGCCTTCGCCGCCCAGGGCCTCGGCATCGCTATCGTCAACGGCCTGATGGCCCGCAACTTCGCCAAGGGCGATACCGTGACGCGGGTCTTCAGGCCGCAGATCCTGCACCAGTATGTCTTCATGACCTCGGCCCTGGCGCCGATGAACCGCCTGGCGCGCGCCTTCCTTGACGAAACCAAGGTCTATTTCGTCCAGCAGCCCCAGGCCGTTACGATCTAGTCCGGCGGCGGGATGACATCGACGGCGACTTTGATTGTCTGCTCACCTGCACCCAGCACGAAACCCCCAATCGGCGGGTATCGGAATCGTCGCGGCCGGTGCCCACCGTTTCGTGAGCGAGCGGT
>CAISYT010000056.1 GCA_903889785.1 uncultured Caulobacterales bacterium | reverse complement strand
TGCAGGTGCAAGCCAAACACCAGAAGACCCACAAGTGCGGTGAAAAAGGCAGGAATGGCCAGGAACACCGCCGTCGAGGCGCGGAAGAGATAAGCCACCCAGGCCCGCCGGCTCAGCGCCACAGCCAGCGCCAAGGGCACCGCGATGACAAGGCTCATCACCACCGTGGTCCCGATCACCCAGAGCGTGACGGGAAGCGACTCGGCGATCAGCCCGGCGACCGAGCGGCCGTTCTCGATGGACCGGCCCATATCTCCGCGCAGGAGGCCGAAGAAGAACTCGAGGAACTGAGTGACAGGGTCGACGTCAAGCCTCAACTGCCGACGAAGCCGTTCTATCGCTTCGGGTTCTGCTTCCAGCCCGAGGCGCGCGAGGATAGGATCCCCCGGCGCAAGCCGGATTAAGCCAAACGAAATCACCATCACCCAGAACGTCACCAGCAGGGTCCGCGCGAGGCGCATCGCCAGCCTGGTCGGCAGGGCCGATGCGGCGCGCGGCGCAGCCTTTGTCTCCGCCGTCTCGACTGCTACCATCGGGTTGTACCTTTCTCGTCCCTTCAGGCGGGGCCCCGGGCCGCCGCAGCGGCTAGCCCGAGGTGTTGGCGTCTGCCTTGCCGTCAGTCGCGTGGCAGAGCGGGATTTGTACGCACGAACAGGTATTCGCCCGGCTTCACCGCCTCGAGCACCCCACGGGCGTAGCGGATCCCGCTGAGTGAGAACTGAGATGTTAGCGGGATGTAAGTCGAGTCCTCAACCGCTTGCGTTTCAAGCTGGAACAACAGCTGCTTGATTGTTGCCGGATCATTCGAGGCGCTGGCTGCAGTCAGAAGTGCGGCAGAATTTGGGTTTTCGAAACCCGTGAAGTTCGCCCAGATCCCACCTGGGAAAAACCAGTTTCTCAACTGCAGAATCGGGGTCTGAACCGCATTGCGGAAGAAAATGAGCTCATAGTTGCGCGCCCGAAGCCGAGCCAAGATATCCGTGTCCGGCAGGGGGCGGACAATCGCATTGATCCCGATCTTGGCGAGATCGGCGGCCACCACCTGAGCCGCCTCAGCCCATTGGGGCCGCGCCGGAACGATCATCTCGAAGGAAAAGCCGCTAGCCCATGCGGTCTGCCCCAGCATCGCCCGGGCGGCTGCAAGGTTCTGCACACCGGCTCCCGGCAGAGAGCACTGGAAAAACGGGTTGCCAGGCTTGAAGGCATATGCGCAGGCAGGTTCGGGGATGCCGAAGAAGCCGACCTCGGCCAGCCGCGCCCGATCGATTGCCAGCGATATCGCCTGCCGCACCCGATTGTCGCGAAGCGCGGGGTTGGCCTGCCCCTGAGAGCGATTGACCGCCAACATGAATGTTCCTGGTTCGGCGTGGGAGAAAATGGTGACAGCGTCGGATTTGACGAGCTGTGCCGCGTTCAGCGGCAGCGTGAAGACGTAGTCAATTGTTCCCTGTTGGAGCGCCAGCAACCGCGAAGTCGCATCTGGGATGGCCGAGATACGCAGTTCCTCAATTTGCGGCTTGGCCCAGTAATGCGGGTTAGGACGCAGCACCATCAGGTCCGAACCGGGGGTCCAGTCGACCACCACCAGTGGTCCTGCGCTGAGCGGGCGGGCGAAATAGACCTCGGGGGTCTTGGCCTCGATCTGGCTACGGGGATGGATGCCCAGGAAGTGTGAGGCGATGGCGTGATGGAAGTCGGAGTAAGGAGCCGACAGCTTCCAGACCACCGTGGTATTGTTGGTTGCCTCAACGCCGACGATCGGCGCGATGAATGAGCTTGAGACACCCTTGGCGCGCCACCGTTCGAAAGCAAAGACGA
>CAISYT010000055.1 GCA_903889785.1 uncultured Caulobacterales bacterium | reverse complement strand
GGCGCGGCCCAGGAGCGCCACTGCTTGCCATAGACGGGGCCAAGGTCGCCGTTCTCATCGGCCCATTCGTCCCAGATCGAACAGCCACGGTCGTTCAGCCACTTGATGTTTGTATCACCGTTCAGAAACCACAGCAGTTCCAGCACGATCGACTTGAGGTGCAGCTTCTTGGTGGTCAGCAGCGGAAAGCCCTGAGCCAGATCGAAACGGATCTGGCGGCCGAATACGCTAAGCGTACCGACGCCCGTGCGGTCGCCGCGCTCCACCCCATTGGTCATGATATCGGCCAGAAGGCCCAGGTACTGCTGCTCCGGGTGATCCGAAGCCGCCGACTGGGTCGCGGGCACAAGGACCGGTGCGAGCGCGTTCATGACCAATAGAGGCTGCCCTCAATTCTCGCGCGCCTAGCGCACGACGTTTCCGCTGTATCTATGGCACCGAAATCGCAAGATGTGGAGCGTGGGCCATGCCGTACCCCCAAAATCTTGGGGATAGTTCGGCCGTCGGCAACCTCCTCAGCCGGCAAACCCACCGTCATCGAGGTACGCCTGTTACTCCGGTGTGGTGGTTCGTCCCAGGGCCGCGTTACGGTGCCGGAAACGGCCAAAGCGAGCGATGATGTTGCGGTGGAGGTGGGCGTAGTCGATATTTTGCTGCGCCCCGGCCGCCTCGCAAAGCGCCACGCAGGCTTCCTGGTCGGCCAAATTCTCCGAATGCATCAGCGGCCATGTAGAAGAACTGCTGGAGCGCGGGCTCGACCTGGGTATCGAAGCCCTCGCCGATCGCGATGCCGGCCACACGCCGCGCCTTGCCGTCGGTGGCATAGGCGTGGGCGCTGTCGCGGAACAGGTTGCGAATGGGTCCCTGTCGGCAGCGACGCTCTGCTGGTCGATATCTGGACCGGTGCAGTGCTGAGCATTGAATACGGGCTGTTCTGGTAACAGGCTTTTCGGCTTAGCATCTTGGGCTCCGGGGTTCGTTCCGGGGGTCCAGCTAAAGGCCTCTTTGCCACTGGGATGATGGCGATGCGGGATCAACCTTGACGTGGCCTGCAAAAAGCGGTGCATAGCGCCCCTTTCCGCCCCGGCGCCGAGCGCCGTTCTCTATTGATCTGTCCGGAGACTAAAATCATGCGCGTCTATTACGATCGCGACGCCGATCTCGCCCGCATCCTGGACAAGAAAATCGCCATTGTAGGCTACGGCAGCCAAGGCCGTGCCCATGCGCTGAACCTAAAAGACAGCGGCGCCAGCAACGTGCGGGTTGCGCTGAAACAAGGCTCGGCAACGGCCAAGAAGGTCGAGGCCGATGGCCTGAAGGTCATGAATGTGGCGGAAGCCGCCGCCTGGGCTGATGTGCTGATGATCCTAGCACCAGACGAGCACCAGCGCGCCATCTACAGCAGCGAGATCGCCCCCAACCTGAAGGATGGCGCAGCCCTGCTGTTTGCCCACGGCCTGAACGTCCACTTCGGGCTGATCGAGCCCAAGGCCTCCGTCGACGTGATCATGGTTGCGCCCAAGGGTCCCGGCCACACCGTGCGGGGCGAATACCAAAAGGGCGGCGGCGTGCCCTGCCTGATCGCCGTGCACCAGAACGCCACTGGCAACGCGCTCGACCTCGGCCTGGCCTATGCCAGCGCCATTGGCGGCGGCCGCTCAGGCATAATTGAGACCAACTTCCGCGAAGAATGCGAGACGGACCTGTTTGGTGAACAGGCCGTGTTGTGCGGCGGTCTGGTCGAGCTGATCCGCGCCGGGTTCGAAACCCTGGTCGAGGCCGGCTACGCGCCGGAAATGGCCTATTTCGAATGCCTACACGAAGTGAAGCTGATCGTTGATCTGATCTATGAAGGCGGCATTGCCAACATGGACTACTCGATCTCGAACACCGCCGAGTATGGCCAGT
>CAISYT010000054.1 GCA_903889785.1 uncultured Caulobacterales bacterium | reverse complement strand
TGCCGCGGCCCGCGCCCGCCTCGATGGACACCAGCACGGCCAAACTGGTCCGCCACTTGAAGGTCGGTGACGCCGGCGAGCCGATCGCCGCCACGGACTTCGCCTTTGCCGACTGTAGCAAGACGCCGTTCCCAGGCACGCCCGACCCTGGCCAGCTGTGCGTTCGCGGCGGGTTCGACGCCAAATACGCCTATGACCTAGTCTATCAGGCCAAGGATCCGATTGTGATGGGCATTGGCCTCGCCGCCACCCGCGACATCATTTCCTTTATGCACAATGCGCCCGATACGCCCGCCGCCCCTAATCCGGTGGCCGGCAAAGTCAAGTATGTGGTCGGCACGGGTGTCTCGCAGTCGGGCAACTTCCTGCGCAGCATGATCAACCTGGGGTTCACCATCGACGAGAAGGGCCGCAAGCTGTTTGACGGCGCTATTCCGATCATCGCTGGCCGCCAGAGCGCCCTGAATATCCGCTTCTCCGCCCCAGGCGGCTCGTCGTTCACCTACGACGGGGGTAATGAGGGGACGGTCACCTGGACCCGCTACAACGACACCGTGCGGGATGAGGGTACGCATAGCCTGCTTGATCGCTGCAACACCAGCAAGACCTGCCCCAAGGTGATCGAGACTTTTGGCTCAACCGAGTTTTGGAATATCCGGATGTCGCCCGATCTGGTCGGCGTCGATGGCAAGGCCGACCTGCCGATACCGCCCAATGTGCGCCGCTATTATAACCCAAGCGTGAACCATGGCGGCGGCAACGGCGGCTTTTCGACCGTGACCTTGACCCCACCCTCTGCGGTGCAACTTCCGGCTCAGCGTTGTCTGCTGCCAGCCAATCCCAACCCCACCTCCGACACCGTCAAAGCGCTCTATGTTGCCATGGAGGGCTGGGTCGCCAAGAATGCCGAGCCGCCCCCCAGCCAGTATCCGCTGCTATCGAAGGGTGAGCTTCTGAGCCCGGCCGAGATCGCCAAGATCGCGCCTGCCATTCCCGGCAAGCCGCACGCCGGTGATGTCTACAACCCGTTCTACGACTACGACTTCGGGCCTCAGTACAATCGCGTTGACGTCAGCGGTATCATGACCAAGCTGCCACCCACCTGGCGTGAACTGCCGCTGCTGATGCCCAAGGTGAACAGCGATGGCAATGAGGAAGCCGGCGTGCAGTCGGTCAATCTGCAGGCACCGCTCGGTACCTACCTGGGCTGGAACGTCATGGCAGGCGGTTACTACAAGGGCCAGAACTGCGGCTACCAAGGAGGCTTCATTCCGTTTGCCACGACCAAGGCCCAGCGCATGGCCGCGAAGGACCCACGGCCCTCGCTAGAGGAACGCTATGGCGATCATGCTGGGTTTGTCGCCAAGGTGAAGGTTGCGGCCGACAAGCTGGTGGCGGAGCGTTACCTGCTGCCCGAAGATGCTGCTAAGCTGGTGGCCGATGCCCAGGCCAGCAAGGTGTTGGTCCCCGAACCCTATCTGTAACGGGGTCGAGTCTGGGCTCGTCCATCGGGCGCGCGAGGCGGCGCGATTCACCAGATTTCCAATCGCCGACACCACCCTGCATGCGCGCGCAGTTTACGCTTCCGCGTTTGCCGAACGCCGCTCGATAGAAGATGCCGATCCCGACAGCCACGCCGCCGTCGAGATTGTCAGACTGTGGGGTGAACTGGAAGTCAGTCTTGCCTAGCCGATTCTTCGGCGCTTGCGCGGCTGAGGTGGCGCGTTTGGCATCTCGACTTTTCGTTCCGGCGCTGAGACTATAGCAGGGATTGCGACTAAGGCCCTTAGTAGACAAGAGGTTGAAAGCTCCATGGAAGACCTGACCCCGGCGCGCCGCGACCTGCTTATCGGTGGCCTGATGACCGCCATGATGGCCTCACTGGCCGGTGAAGCTTCGGGCAGCCCGCTCAATCCCGAACAGACCATTATCATCCCCAAGGCCAAGATTCCGTGGGCCCCTAATCCGGCCTATCCCGCCGGGTGCCAGGACAACTGTGTGCTGGTCGGCGATATCAACAAGCCTGGCCTCTACCTCACCCTGATCCGTTGGTATCCCGGCTTCATGAGCGCACCGCACACCTATGTGACCGACCGCTTTTGCATGGTGTTGTCTGGGGATTGGTACTGCAACAGTGGCCCCGACTTCGACCCGGCAATGACCGTTCCTGTCCCGGCTGGCAGCTTCGTTCGGCGCGTCGCCGGGACGCCACACTATGACGGTGTTCCATCGGGCAAGCCTCAACCTTGTGAAGTGGCCGTGTTTGGCATGGGTCCGGTCCAGTACAAGCTGACCGATCCAACAAAGCCGGGCTGGCGTGCCGCCTAGACGCAAGCACCGTCCTGGCCTTAGCTGGGCCATGGCCAAGTCGCCCAAGGAATCCATCTCGCGCCCGATGCGCATCGCCGACCTGGCGTTCGACCGGCACAAGCGGGGCGTCGCGCAGTTCGACCTGCGTTATCCCTAACACCTAGCCGCCTCCCTAATACTGGCCGGCCTTTTTTGGCCTGGCTTTTGCCGCCGTGGTGCTGCTGAATCTGGTCTTCGCTGTGCTGTATGTGCAGCAGCCCGACGCGGTGCTGAACCTGCGCCCTTACGACGTGATTGGGGCCATGTTCTTCAGTCTGGAGACCCTGGCCATCGTCGGCTACGGTGGGATGGCCCCCAGCAGCACCTATGGCCATACGGTGGCGTCGATCGAGATTCTGACGGGGATGACCTTCACGGCTATCTTCATCGGCATTTTGTTCGTGCGCTTCTCTCGGCCGCAGGCTCGAATTCTGTTCGCCGATGTGGCGGTAATCACGCTTAACAACGGCCTTCCCACCCTGATGCTGCGTATTGCCAATGGCCGGCTCACCCTGCTGACCCATGCCTTGGCGCGCCTTTCGGTGCTGACTGCAGAGACCTCACCCGAGGGAAGCGTGTTCCGCCAGGTACAAGACCTCAAGTTGGTGCGCGACCATATGCCGATCTTCCCCCTGACCTGGACCTTGATGCATGTGATCGATGAGACCAGTCCCTTGTTCGGCTTGGAGCCGGAAGCGCTGGAGGCGGGCAAGGCCCGCTTCTTCGTTTCGGTTCAGGCGCAGGACTCCGCCATGGGCGCCACTGTGCATGGCCTCAATACCTTCCTGCCCAGCCAGGTGGCTTATGGTAAGCGCTACAGCGACGCGGTGATGGTCGGCGACTACGGCCGGATCATTACCGATATCTCGTGGCTCAGTCTGATCGAATAGGGGCCAAGATGTGTGCCGCGCGGCAATTCGCCATTGAGGGCAGGCCCCCCTCGGCGCAGTAATCGCTAGCAGGCCTTAAGGGAGTAAAGCCGTGAAACCCAAGAACACCATCTTCACCGCGGTCCTCGCGGCCTTGGTCTTTGCCCCCGCCTCCCAGGCTGCGCCGGCCAAGCCAGTCGCCGCTGCGGCCATCGTCGCGGGTGCGGACTACAAGGCTGCCGTCGCCGCGCTCGATGCAGACTACGACCGCTATGTCAGCGAGATCGTCAAGCTGACGGAAATCCCGGCCCCGCCGTTCAAGGAGACCGCCAGAGGCAACGCCTACATGGCCATGTTAAGGGATGCGGGCCTCACCGATGTTGAGATGGATGGCATCGGCAATGTCATGGGTGTCCGCAAGGGAACCGGCAGTGGCAAGCTGATCGCAATCGCCGCCCACCAGGATACGGTGTTTCCGCAGGGCACCAACGTGACCGTCAAGCGCACTGGCTCAATCCTGGCAGCCCCTGGCGTTGGCGACGACACCCGGGGTCTTGCAACGCTGTTGGCCTATATCCGCGCCATGGATAAGGCGGGGATCAAGACCAGAAACGACATCCTGTTCATTGGCAATGTGGGCGAGGAGGGCGAGGGCGATCTGCGTGGCATGCGCTATCTGTTCAGCGACAAGGGCCGGTACCACGACCGGATCAGCGCCTTCATCACCATGGATGGTGGCGGTGTCTTTGTGCTCAACGGTGCCACGGGCTCGAAGCGTTACCGCGTCACCTTTACCGGCCCTGGTGGACATTCCTACGGCAATTTCGGCATCGTCAATCCGATGGCGGCGCTTGCTCAGACCATCAGCCAGTTCGAGGCGATCGCTGTGCCGTCGAAGCCTAAGACCACCCACGTGGCCAGCGTGGTCGGTGGCGGCACCTCCGTGAATGCGATCCCGTTCAGTGTCTTTCTTGAGGTCGACATGCGCTCGGAGGATCCTGCCGAACTGGCCAAGGAGGAGCAGGCCTTCCTGGCCATAGTTCCCGCCGCCGTGGCGCAGGAGAACAAGATCCGCTCGACCGCGCTGGGTGAGATTAAGGCTGAGATCAAACTGATTGGCGACCGTCCAGCCGGCGTGACGAAACTGACCGATCCGCTGGTTACCAATGCTTTCGCGGCCATAGCGGCGAGCGCGGGAAAACCGGCAGATTTCGCGCCCTCGGGCAGCGACGTGTTTGGCTCGACCGACGCCAATATACCGATCAGCCTTGGTATTCCTGCCATCGCTATCGGCACCGGCGGTATCTGGGCGCGCGCCCACTCGCTGGATGAATACACCGATGTCGATAAGGCCAAGAGCCTCCCAGGGATGGCGGCGAGCCTGGCCATCCTGCTGGCAGCGGCCAACAACTAGGCTGGCGGTTCGGGTGCCAAGTCTGCATCCATGGTCTTGTGCCCATTGTCGTTGCGCAGGGCGTCATTCGTGGAGCGCAGTTGGCATCGCCGCCAAGGCAAAACTTTCGCGACCGTGGCGGCAATCTTGAACTAGGATCGAATCTATGGCCCGATCAACTGGGCCAAGGGGGCGATTGATGAGCAAGGCTTTGACGCGACGTGGGGCTCTCGCTGCCTTGGGCGGGATTCCGGCAGTCGGTCTGGCCATGCCGGCAATCGCCAAGAACCCTGCGCCGCCTGCCATCGGTGGGCGGGTGAAGTTGAAGCACCTCGCCTACAGCGACCAGGGCGGCCGTCCCGACGGCGTACAGTGCATGGTCAATAAGAAGCACCTGTTCATCGGCAATATGTTTGCCGACGGCATCACGGTGATGGATGTAGCCGACCCCTCCAAGCCCAAGGCGGTGAAGTTTATTGCCGCGCCGCCCAACACCCGCACCCACCACCTGCAAGCGCATGACAATTTGCTGTTGTCGATCTGCGGTCCGGATATCCCCACCTTGGCCACCTTCAATGTGGCGGTGAACTACTACGAGAAATCCAGCGCCTCGACGGTGTCTGGCCAGGCCGACTTTGCCGCAGGCCTGAAGATTCATGACATTTCCAATCCCGCTGAGCCGCGTGAAATCGCCTTCCTGAAGATCCCCGGCGTGGGTCTGAACCGACTTTGGTATGACGGCGGCCGCTACGCCTATCTGGCGGCGCATATGAATGGATTCACCGACCACATTGTGGTGGTGGCCGATGTCTCCGATCCAACCAAACCGACTATAGCTGGCCGCTGGTGGCTGCCTGGCATGTGGGACGCCGGCGGCGAGAAGCCCAACTGGAAAACGGGCCGCGTGGCGCTCCACCACATGATCGTCGCAAACGGAATTGGTTATGCCGCATGGCGCGACGGCGGCTTCACGATCCTGGACGTCAAGGACCCCGCCAACATCAAGATGTTGTCGCACACCGTGACCTCTCCGCCGGGGCCGGGAGGCACCCATACGCCCCTGCCGCTGCCGGGGCGAAACATGGCGGTGATGCTGGACGAGTCCAACACCTTCGCCTGCGCGCGGGGCATCAGCTACACTTGGCTTTACGACGTGAAGGACCTGACAAAGCCCTTCACCCTCTCCACCCTGCCGACGCCGAACGAGAAGGCTTGGTGCCTGCCGGGGCAGAACTTCGGCCCGCACAACCTGCATGAAAATCGTTCCGACACGTTCCGCAGCGAGGAGGTTCTCTTCGTGACCTACCACAACGCGGGCCTGCGAATTTTCGACATCCGCGACGCCAAACAGCCCAGCGAAATCGGCAGCTTCGTGCCGCCGACACCGGCAAAGATACTCGACCCGCGCCCCGGCTACCTGCCTGCGCCGATGAGTTGCGACGTCAACGTCCAGCCTGACGGGATCATCTACCTGACCGACTGGAACGGCGGCCTAAACGTTCTGGAATACGGGGGCTGACGGCAGCGACATGGCTAAATCTCTGCGAATTGATTTCGTCTCCGATGTCGCCTGTCCTTGGTGCGCCATCGGTCTGGGCAGACTGACCAAGGCGTTGCGCACGCTTGATGGCGAGGTCGAGGCACAGCTGTATTTCCAACCGTTCGAATTGCGGCCAGATATGCCACTGGGCGGGGTCAATCGTACCCAGATGCTGCGGGATAAATACGGTATGAGCGCCGAACAGGCCGTGGCCAGCCGCGACATGATCCGTGACCGCGCCGGTGAGGTTGGGTTCACAATGAACGCCGACGATAACGCGCGATCCTACAACACCTTTGGCGCCCATCGCCTGCTGCATTGGGCCGAGACGCAAGGGCGGCAAGCCTTGCTCAAACAGGCGCTGCTTGAGGCCTATTTCACCACCAACCGCAATGTGGAGGAACCTGATGTCCTCGCCGATGCTGCGGCACAGGCGGGGCTAGACCGGGACGCCGCACGCGAGGTCGTGACCTCGGGCCGCTATAGTCAGGAGGTTCGCGAGGCGGAAGACCTCTGGCGCCAGCGCGGCATTTCGTCCGTGCCGGCCATCGTTATCAACGAGACATATCTCATCTCCGGTGGCCAGCCGGCGCAGGTGTTTGAAGAGGCCTTGCGCAAGGTTGCCGCAGAGGTCGGCTAGGCCCGTCTGGCGGAGGCCGCCTTACAGCTGGCTGCCAGCAGACGCGCAACATGGATCGGCGTTGCCTCGGTTCCATCTATGATCTGGTGACGGCAGGAGGTGCCGTCGGCTACGATCACCGCCTCAGGCCCCGCCTGGCGTACGGCCGGAAGCAGCGATAGTTCGGCCATGGCCAGGGATACGCCGATGGTCTCGGCCTGATAGCCGAAGGCACCGGCCATGCCGCAGCAGCTCGACTCGATCGTCTCCAGTTGAATGTTCGGAATCAGCCGCAGCGCCGCTTCGGTTGCCCCCATGGCCCCAAAGGCCTTCTGGTGGCAGTGGCCATGCAGCAGCACCTTGGAGTCGATTGGTGCCAGCGGCAGGCCGAAGCGCCCGGCCTTGGCTTCGCGGGTGATGAATTCCTCGAATAGAAGTGCACTAGCGGCCGCCTGGTTTGCAGCCTCGCCCGGCAGGACGGCCAGAACCTCATCGCGGAACGACAGCAGGCAGCTGGGTTCCAGCCCCACCACCGGCACGCCACGGTCCAGGAAGGGTGCTAGGGCGTCTAGAGATCGGGCCAGTTCGCGCCGTGCACCGTCGACATCGCCGACCGAGAGATAGGTGCGGCCGCAGCACAATGGACGTTTGGAACCGTCCACGGGCTTGGCGAAATGCACGCGATAGCCCGCCGCGTTCAACACCTCGACGGCAGCGTACAGATTCTCTGGCTCGAAGGTGGCGTTGAAGGTGTCGGCCCAGAGCACGACTTCGCCCACGTCGGCGGGGCCGGGGGCGGGGGCCTGGAAGCGGTCGCCGCGCCAGGTCGGTAGGGCACGCTTGGCGGAAAATCCAACAGCCTTCTCGCTCAGCCAACGCAGCAATGGAACCTTGTTGCGCAGGTTCAGCAAGGGGGCGAAGGCTGCAGCCCAGGGCGCATAGCGCGGCAACTCGGCGATCAGTCGATCGCGCAGGGAGAAGCCATGTTTGGCGGCGCGGGCGGCGGAAACCTCGATCTTCATCCGCGCCATATCAATACCGGTGGGGCACTCGCGCTTACAGGCCTTGCAGGAGACGCAGAGGCTCAGCGTCTCGGCCATCGCATCCGAGGTGAAGGCTTCTGGCCCCAACTGGCCCGACAAAGCCAGACGCAGGCTGTTGGCCCGGCCGCGGGTTGAATGCGCCTCGTCGCGCGTGGCGCGGTATGACGGGCACATCGCTCCGCCGGCGATCTTTCGGCAGGCTCCGT
>CAISYT010000053.1 GCA_903889785.1 uncultured Caulobacterales bacterium | reverse complement strand
TTTGCAGATCAGCAGTCGTCGCTGGGTGCCGATTAGACCATTTGTGTCGTTTCAGGCGATTACTTAAGTACGCCAAACGCTCTAGGAACGGTCTATGGCCTTCAAGTTTTCGAATTTGTCTCCGATCCCCCTGATCGTCGCCGTGGCGATGTTCATGGAGTTGCTGGACGGCACAATCATCGTCACAGCGCTGCCGCAGATGGCGCAAAGTTTTCACACCACGCCGACCTCGCTCAGCCTTGGGATCACGGCCTATATGCTGACCGTAGCCTGTTGCGTGCCGATCAGCGGTTGGATGGCCGACCGCTTCGGCTCTCGCACGGTGTTCTGCTCTGCGGTCGCGGTTTTCATCCTGGCCTCAGTGCTTTGCGCGCTAAGCGTAGGCGAGGTCAGTTTCGTGTTTGCGCGGGTGTTGCAGGGTGCCGCTGCGGGGCTGATGTCGCCGGTTGGCCGCCTGATCGTGGTGCGGTCCACCGAGAAAAAGAATCTCGTCTCGGCCATCGCCATAATTGTCTGGCCGGCCCTGATCGCGCCGGTGGTCGGGCCACCGCTTGGCGGGCTGATTACCACGGTCGCGAACTGGCACTGGATCTTCTTGCTCAACGTGCCGATCGGCGGGATCGGCCTGTACTTTGCCATGCGCTGCTTGCCGCAGCAGATCAGCCAAGAGCGACGGCCCTTCGACATTTTGGGCTTCCTGATGACAGCCGGATCCCTGGTGCTTCTGCTTGGCGGGCTCGATCAGATTGGAAGTGGCAGGGCGATCGGGCCTGCGGTATTGCTGATCCTGGCCGGGTTGGCGCTCGGCTTTGGCGCTGTCCGCTACATGCGGCGCGCTGTCCATCCGGTGATCGACCTGGCGGCGATGAACACCCACACCTTTGCAGTGGCCAATGTGGCTGGATCGTTGGCGCGTGTGGCTATTGCTGCCTCGCCATTCCTTATTCCGCTGCTGTTCCAGGAGGCCTTCGGCATGAACGCCTTCCAGGCCGGACTTTTCCTGCTGGCCTATATGCTTGGCAACCTCGGCATGAAGTTAGTCACGACACCGATCCTGAAACGGTTCGGATTCCGGCAGGTTCTTGTGTTCAATAGTGCCATCAGCGGCCTTTCCATCATGGCTCTGGCCCTGATCGCGCCGGGCATTCCATTCGCGGTGTGCGCCGTCATGCTGTTCATCAGTGGGGCCAGCCGTTCGATGGAGTTCACCTCATTGCAAACCCTAACCTTTGCGGATGTGCCCGACGAACTGCGCACCGGCGCAAACGCCTTCGCCGCGATGGTGCAGCAGCTTGGTTTCAGCCTGGGCGTGGCCCTAGGGGCTGTCACGCTGAGCGTCAGCATGGCCTTACGCCATGGCAAAACGCTCAACATAACGGATTTTCGCTGGGCCTTTCTGATTGCAGGTCTCATTGGCCTGACCCCGGTGTTGTCATTCATGCGACTGGCGCATGATGCGGGCGCTGAGGTTAGCGGCCATCGTCCGAAGGCCGCGGTCTAGTGGCGGTTTCATGGGGCATCAGCAGGGCTTTGCGTATTGCGTGGCGCAGGCTAGATCGTGATGGCCGTCGGGGTGGCCCGCCGAGTGTGAGGCGCTAGAACCGGTGAAACCCCCCGAACGATGGGTCGCCATAGTCGGCGTGGCGGTTCTCAGCATCGTCGCGATCGCCGGATTCGCCATAGCGCTCTATGCGGCGTGGCTGTTCCACGACATGCCCGACGCCAGCGACCTGCAGGACTATCGTCCGCCCACGGCGACCCGAGTTTACGCCTGGGACGGAACGCTGATCGGCGAGTTCTCGAAGGAACGCCGCATTTTCGTACCCTATGATCAAATCCCGCCGCGCTTGGCGCAGGCCTTTCTGGCGGCAGAGGACCACAATTTCTTCCAGCACGGCGGGGTAGACTACCAGGGCCTCAGCCGCGCCATGCTGCGCAATGTTTTGAACGTCGTGCGCGGGCGTCGGCTGGAAGGCGGCTCGACCATCACTCAGCAAGTGGCCAAGAACGTGCTGCTCACCAGTGAAGCCACGGTCGGTCGCAAGCTGAAAGAAGCCATACTGGCCAGGCGGCTGGAACAGACACTGGATAAGCCGCGGATCCTTGAGCTTTACCTCAACGAAATTTGGCTGGGCTACCGCTCGTTTGGCGTGGGCGCTGCGGCGTTCAACTATTTTGGCAGGTCGCTGCCTGATCTGTCTCTGGCGCAGATGGCCTATCTGGCGGCACTGCCCAAGGGGCCGGACAACTATCATCCGATCCATCAGAAGGCGAACGCCATCGGCCGACGCAACTGGATCCTGGGTCAGATGGTAGAACTTGGATGGGTGACGCGCGCCGAAGCCGAGGCCGCTATGAAAGAAGATCTGGTAGCGCAGAGCGCACCCTCACGAGCGGCCTACCGTGGTGCCGATTATTTCGTCGAAGAGGTGCGCCAGCGTGGTCAAGCCAGCCTGGGTGACCGATTGAGTGCCGGCGGCTACTATATGCGCACCACGCTAGACCCCGAAATGCAAACGGCGGCCCGCTCGGCGCTGATGAACGGTCTAGAGGAATACGATCATCGTCACGGCTGGCGCGGTGCCTGGGCCACGGCAGCGTCGGCCACCGGTTGGGAAAAGCAGGCGAGCGCCCATCCTAGTCCGGCCGAGCGCCCCAATTGGCACCCCGGTCGCGTCGAGTCTGTCGACGGCGGCGTTAAGGTGAGGCTGGTCGAAGGTGAGACTGGCGTTCTGGTATCTCAAGATGTCGCCTGGGCAAGAGCCACAAAAGGCCTACATGTTGGCGACCTGATCTTTGTCGAGCCGGCCGAAGGCGGCGGGTTGCGCCTGCGGCAGATCCCGGCGGTCAATGGGGCCCTGGTCGCGATGAATCCAACCAATGGTCAGGTCTTGGCAATGGTAGGTGGCTATAGCTACAGCCTTTCGAAATTTAATCGTGCCACCCAGGCGCTGCGTCAGCCTGGGTCTGCCTTTAAGCCGATCGTCTACGCTACAGCGCTGGAAAATGGCATGACACCCGCCACCTATGTGACGGATGAGGCGCTGACCTTTGTCGACGCCACCGGCAAGGTGTGGACGCCGGAGAATTACTACAAAATGTTCTATGGGTCCCAGCCGCTAAGGCGAGGGATTGAGCTTTCAATCAACGGCATGACCGTAAAAATCGCGCAGACGACTGGTATGAAGAAGGTCGTGGATATGGCCGTCCGTCTTGGCGTGGTCAAATCCATGCAACCGGTTTTGGCCATGGCCTTGGGGGCAGGGGAGACCAGTCCGTTCAACCTCACAGCGGCCTATGCCACCTTCGTCAACGGCGGCCGTAAGATCGACCCGCATTTGATCGAGCTGGTTGAGGACCGCGAGGGCAAGACCTTGCTGCGGGCAGATAAGCGTGACTGCGCTCGGTGTGGCTCCGCCTTCAACGGCGACGAGAGCCCACGCGTCGCACCCGCAGGCGAACAGCTCATGGACCCGATCACGGCTTATCAAATCACCTCCATGATGCAGGGTGTAGTTCAGCGCGGCACCGGGTCGGTCATCAGTGCGCTGGGTCGACCGCTGGGGGGTAAAACCGGCACGACGAATGAATATCGCAGCGCCTGGTTCGTGGGCTTCTCGCCACAGGTCGTGGCGGGGGTATTCATTGGGTTCGATGATAACCGCTCCCTGGGCGAGGGGGAGACTGGTGCCGTGGCGGCCGTGCCGATCTGGATGGACTTCATGAAACAGGCGCTGAAGGACAAACCGCCGACGCCGTTCATGCAGCCAAAAAACGCCCGATTCGCCGTGGTCAACGGTATCCGTGAGGCTTTCCGGCCCGGCACTGAGCCAAAGGAAGACGAAGCCCTGCCGTCCGAGCCAATTCCCTATCCGGGCGTGACCGCTGCGCCGGCGGCACCGACGACGTCCGTGGCTCCAGCGCCCGTCTCTCGGCAACAGCAGGACGTCAACGCCCTGTACTAGCAAGGCGGCGCGGGCTATCAGCGCCGCTTCGAACAGAGAGTTTTCACATGAGAACGGATGTTGCGGCCTCAGCAGCCGGAATCGAGCAGTCGATTGAACTGCTCAGGAGGCGTCTTTGACTGGGATGTCGCGCTAGATCGACTGCACGAACTGGACGCCAAGTCCGAAGACCCAACCCTGTGGGACAAGCCTGCTGACGCCCAGGCTCTGATGCGTGAACGCCAGCGACTGGCTGATCAGATCTGCGTCGTAAAGGGGATGATTTCCGGCTTGTCCGACGCGGTTGAATTCGCCGAACTCGCCGACGCCGAGGGCGATGAGGCCTCCCTTACTGACGCCCGCGCTCAGCTGGCCGACCTGAAGGAGCGTGCCGCGCGCGCCGAACTCGAAGCTCTGCTGTCCGGCGAGGCCGACTGCAACGATGCCTTTGTCGAAATTAATTCCGGCGCCGGTGGCACCGAATCCAACGACTGGGCCGGTATGCTGCTGCGAATGTACACCCGCTGGGCAACCGCCCACGGCATGAGTGTGGAATTCCTCGAAGAAACCAGCGGCGAACAGGCCGGAATTAAGTCGGTCACTTTGCAGATCAAGGGAACCAATGCCTATGGCTGGCTAAAGACCGAAGCCGGCGTGCACCGGCTTGTGCGGATCAGTCCGTTTGACTCCAATGCCAAACGCCACACCAGTTTCGCTTCGGTCTGGGTCTATCCGGTGGTCGACGACACAATTGAGATCGATATCAACCCCGCCGACGTGCGCACCGACACCTATCGCGCCAGCGGTGCGGGCGGCCAGCATATCAATAAGACCGACAGCGCCGTGCGTCTGACACATATTCCCACCGGCGTGGCGGTAGCCTGTCAGATGGGCCGTTCGCAGCACCAGAACCGTGAGGAAGCCTGGAAGATGCTGCGTGCACGCCTGTACGAAATGGAGCTTCAGAAGCGCGAGGCCGCCCAGCAGGCTCTGGAAGACCAGAAGACCGACATCGGCTGGGGGCACCAGATCCGCAGTTACGTTCTGCAACCCTATCAGATGGTCAAGGATCTCCGCACCGAGGTTGAAACGTCTGACACCGGCGGGGTGCTAGATGGCGACCTCGACGCCTTCATGGGGGCTGCACTGGCGCAACGCGTGGGGGCCACCCGAGACGCCACGGCCTAGCTCAACATGCTAGGGTTTGATGGAAGACGGTCAACCTGACCGGAGCGCGATAATCGCTGCGTCTGCTTATTCCGTCTTAGGTTCCGGCGCGGCCGTCGGTGCCGCCAGGGCGGGCTGTGCCGGCGGTGGGGCAACGCGGCTAAACTTCAGGCTGCGTCCCTGAAAAAACGCACCCGTTTCCATGGCCAACTGTTCGTGGGTGATGTCCCCGTCAACGTAGGCTGTGCCGTAGAGGCGGACTTGCTTGGCGCTGAGCGCCCCTATGATACGGCCGCGCACTTCGACCACTTCGGCGCTGATGGTGCCTTCGACATGACCGGTATCGCCTATGGTCAGTTTGGCCACCTTGACGTCACCCTTAACGGTGCCGTCGATCTGCAATTCACCGTCGCCGATCAGGTTGCCTTCGATGGTAATGTCGGACGAAATTAAAGACGCCACGCGCGGCTTACGCCCCTGAGGAGGTGAGGTAGCGGCAGGCGTCGCAGGCGTGTCCATCCGGCCCTGTGGTGCGGACTTAGTTGGCTTGCTGAACATATTCGCCGGCCCTCAGAAAGCGGTTGGGGTTTTGGACCCTGCCGTTGGACCAGACTTCATAATGCAGGTGTGGACCGGTGGACCGCCCGGTTGACCCACTGGAGGCAAGGCGCTGGCCGAGTGCCACGTGTTGGCCCAGATGCACGGCAAAGGCCGAAAGGTGAGCGTAGCGGGTCTTGAAGCCATCTCCGTGGTCGACCTCAACTGTATTGCCGTAGCCCGCGCGCACACCCGTGAACGACACAACGCCGGGGGCGGTGGAATAGATCGGGCTGAACATCGAGGCAGGGAAATCAAGGCCCGAATGGAACGCTGGCCGGTGGGTGAAGGGGTCGAGCCGGATGCCGTAGCTGCTGCTCAGCTCCGGTGCCGAAGTCGGGCGGGCGAAGGGCAGGTCGGCGGCGGCATTGTTCAGCGACTTAATGGCCGACATATCCGACGAGGCGCGCTGGATGCGGCTGGCAAAGCTCTCGTCAACGTCGAGCACGGCGGCCAGGGCGCGAGGGTCCTTGGCCTCGATCAGCGGGCCGCCGAGGCTGCTTCCGCGTGACTCATACGACCCAGCATTCAGGCCAGCCAGTCGGAAGGCTAGCCGCAGGCGCTCGGCTCGGGTCTTGGCAAAAGTTTCTGCCGCATCGATGAGCTGCTCCTGATCCAGCTTGGTGGATTGGATGCGCTGGACGGGGCTGTTGTTCGCCAATAGGCGAGGTTTTGCAGGGGGCAGGGCCATGGCCGCGCCGGGCACGCCCTTAAAATCGGTCAGAAGCATCGAGAGTGCGGCGTGGCGCTTTTCGACCGAGGCGGCTAGGTCGTCGATGTTATTGTCAGAGTCATTGAGTTGGGCGACGGCGCTGTTCAGGCGCGCCTGTCTGTCGGCTCCGAGCCGCTCATAGTAGGCCCGCAACTTGATGATATGCTGGTCTTGGGTACTTACCGACAGGGCCCCGATCAGCATGTATGCCGTGCTGATACCCATCCACAGGGCCGCAAATGCAACCAAACCCGCGCCCATGAGTTGTTTGCTTGTCGAGAGCACATAACCGCGCATCTCGCCTCCCGAGCGCACGTAGAGGTGACGTTCGGGGAACAGGTCTTCGACCGACCGCCATAGCCGCTTCAAGCGAGCGATGCTCATTGCGATTTTCGCCCCGACCTACTCGAAAGGGCGATATGTAATGATCGGAAACAATTGCGCAAGGCTCTTCGCGCATTACGAGCAAATAACGGAATGTTACCCACTAAAATGATCAGAGTTAATGCGCCGTCAACGGCCCGTGGTGAATTTGGACGCAAGCCCGGTCAATCTGAGACCTAATTCCAGCGCGCAGCGGCACCGCAGCAACAGTGTTGGTGCCTGTCTGCGCCCAATTGAAGGGTCGTCTATGTTGACTTCAAGGCCTTGAGAACATCAGCGGCGTGATTGGCGACCTTTACTTTGCGCCAAATTTGCCGAATGCATCCGTCGCCCCTGATCAGAAAAGTGGCGCGTTCGATGCCCATATATTGCCGACCGTAGAGGGACTTCTCGACCCAAACGCCATAGGCTTTGGTCACGGCACCGGTCTGGTCTGCACCAAGGTTTATACTCAACCCGTATTTCTTACGGAACTTCGCGTGCTGGGCGACGCTGTCGCGGGAGACCCCAATCACCACCGCACCGGCCTTGGTGAAGTCATCTTGCAGGGCGCTGAACTGCTGCGCCTCGTTAGTGCAGCCGGGAGTGTCGTCCTTGGGGTAAAAATACAAAACCAAACTGCGGCCGCGCAAACTGCTGAGGGTCACGTCTTCGCCGGTGTCCACCGGCAGGATGAAATCGGGGGCCTGGTCTCCAGCCTGCAAATCCAACGTCATGTTGCTATCTCCGCTAAACGGGTTTGATCAGAACGATCTTCTTTTTGCCTGCCGCCAGCTTCAACAAACCATCGGCATTGAGGTCTGCGACAGTGACCAAGTAACCGCCGTCAGAAATCGCCAGATCATTCAGACGCAGGCCGCCACCTTGAGCCAGGCGTCGCGCCTCGCCGTTCGAACTGGCCAGACCGGCCCTGGTGGTCAGGTTGGCGATCGGAATGCCGGCTTCCAAGTCAGGGCGAGGTATTTCTACCGACGGTAGGTCAGCCGACAGCGAGCCTTGCTCGAATGCCTTTTCAGCGGCAGCACGGGCGATGCGTGCAGCCTCTGTGCCGTGCAGCAGGCCGGTGGCCTCATCGGCCAGCACCTTCTTGGCGTCATTGATCTGCGAGCCGGGCAGGGCCTCTAGTCGCGCGATCTCTTCGAGTGGCAGATCGGTATAGAGTTTGAGGAACCGGCCGACATCGGTATCCTCGGTGTTGCGCCAGAACTGCCAGTAGTCATAGGGGCTGCGCAGGTCGGCGTTTAGCCACACGGCACCCGCTGCGGTCTTGCCCATCTTGGCCCCTGAGGCTGTGGCCAAAAGCGGCGTGGTCAGACCGAACGTGGGCTTTTGATCCACCCGCCGGATGAGTTCGACTCCGTTTAGAATATTGCCCCACTGGTCTGACCCGCCCATCTGTAGGGTGCAGCCATAGCGCCGGTTCAGTTCCAGGAAATCGGTGGCCTGCATCAGCATGTAATTGAATTCGATAAAGGTTAGCGGCTGCTCGCGGTCGAGCCGCAGCTTCACACTGTCGAACGCCAACATGCGGTTGATGGTAAAATGCACCCCGTAATCGCGCAGGAAATCGATATAGCCCAGCTTGCTGAGCCACTCATCGTTATCGACCAGGATGGCGTCAGTGGGGCCGTCACCGAATTTCAGGAATTTTCCAAACGCCTGTTTCTGGCTGGCGATATTGGCCTGAATGTCGTGCTGTGCGAGCAGTTTGCGCGTCTCGTCCTTGCCCGACGGATCGCCCACCTTGGTGGTGCCGCCGCCAACGAGGACAATCGGCTTGTGTCCGGCCTGCTGCAGCCGGCGCAACATCATGATCGAGATCAGGTTGCCCACATGTAGGCTGGGCGCTGTGGCATCATAGCCAACATAGGCTGTAACCACACCGGTATTAGCAGCCTCGTCGAGCTCGCTCGGATGCGTGATCTGGTGGATATAGTCGCGCGCCTGCAGGGTCTGCAGGAAGCTGGATTTGAAGGTTGGCTGGGTCATCAAAAGCTTCTTCTAAAGGGCTGGTCGCCGGAAGCCATCACATTCGAAGCCGCCGGTGTCGGCGGCACTGGATTGCGGCCGCGCGCTAGACTTGCGGGCGGTAAGAATAGGAGGCGTGAGCGTTGGCAGTCGTAATGGCGGGGTGGATAGCTGCGCCGCATCATGGCAGTCAAGATTCGGCATGCTACTGACCCTGGTTCCCCATCCCGATACGCCATGCGCGCCGATCCGCGAAATCGCGGTCGAAGCGGCGCGTGCGGGCGCGCGACTGAGCTTGCGCTATCGTATCGAAGGCGACCTGACGCAGATCGTGCTCGCCGAACGGGGAATCCGTGCTCGGGCTGACGCGCTCTGGAAACACAGCTGTTTAGAAGCTTTTGTGAGCGCTGGTAAGGGGTATGGCGAGATCAACCTGTCGCCCTCCAATCGCTGGGCTAGCTATGACTTTGACGGCTATCGCAGCGGGATGACCCAGGCGAGGGGTTGCGACCTGCTGAATCTCGAAGACCGCCGCGCCGCTAATCGCTATGAACTGACCGCCAAACTCGTCCTGACGGCCCTGCCGTCGGATAGCGACTGGCAGCTAGGCCTGGCGGCGGTGATAGAGCTGCGTGATGGCCGCCGCTGCTACTGGGCGTTACGCCACGCGCCAGGCAGGCCAGATTTCCACCATCCGGACTCCTTCCTCCTTAGCCTGCCGCCCGGAGAGATTTCATGATGTTCGGCATTGATAGACTGCTTGCCGATCCGGCCTTACGCGCGCCGCTGGCCGGCCGCCGTTTAGCGCTGCTTGCTCATCCTGCCTCGGTTACGTCGGACCTGACGCACAGTCTCGACGCCCTGGCGGCCTGCGCCGACCTCCATCTCACGGCGGCCTTTGGGCCCCAGCATGGGATGCGTGGCGATAAACAGGACAACATGATGGAGTCGCCGGACTTCAATGATCCGATCCACGGCGTCCCGGTATTCAGCCTTTACGGCGAGGTCCGTCGGCCCAAGGCCGAGTGGATGGATACGTTCGATGTCATGCTGGTTGACCTGCAAGACCTGGGTTGTCGTATCTATACCTTCATCACCACGCTGCTCTATATTCTGGAGGCCGCCGCGGAGCATGGCAAGGCGGTGTGGGTGCTGGATCGCCCCAACCCGGCTGGGCGGCCTGTTGAAGGCCTGACGTTGTTGAGCGGCTGGGAGAGCTTCGTCGGCGCGGGTCCCATGCCGATGCGCCACGGCATGACTCTGGGTGAACTCGGAGCCTGGTTCATAGATCACTATAATCTCGACGCGGAATATCGCGTGATTTCGATGGATGGATACGCGCCGAGCGTCGGCCCTGGCCACGGCTGGCCACTGGGTCAGCGTAACTGGATCAATCCTAGTCCAAACGCGCCGAACCTCTGGATGGCGCGCGCCTATGCCGGCACGGTAATGCTGGAGGGTACGACCCTGTCGGAAGGGCGCGGCACTACTCGCCCGCTAGAGCTATTTGGCGCTCCAGACATCGACGGGCGCAGGATCGTCAGCGAAATGCGGAACCTTGTGCCGGAATGGCTGTTGGGCTGCACGCTGCGCGACGTCTGCTTCGAACCGACGTTCCACAAGCACGCCAAAATCATGTGCAGCGGCGTGCAGATCCATACTGAGGGGCCGGCCTACGATCACGCCGCCTTTAAGCCGTGGCGGTTGCAGGCGCTGGCCTTCAAGGCCATCCGTCGGCTCTACCCAGATTACGATCTTTGGAGGGACTTTCCCTACGAATATGTGCTCGACAGGCTCGCGATCGACGTCATCAACGGCGGGCCTGGCCTCAGGCAATGGGTCGACGATCCTGCGGCGACTCCAGATGATCTTGACGCTTTGGCGAGGCCCGATGAAGCGGCGTGGGAGACGGCGCGGGCACCCTTCCTGCTCTATCGGTGACTAAAACGCAGCCTTGGCCCGCGCGATACCCTCGGCGACCAGCATCCGCGCTGCCGCTGCATCACCCCAGCCGTTAATCTTCACCCACTTACCGGGTTCCAGATCCTTATAATGGGCGAAGAAGTGCTCGATCTGCTTGAGGGTGATCTCCGGCAGGTCGGTGTAATTGGTGACGCTTTCGTAGCGAGCTGTCAGGTGGGAGGAGGGAACGGCCAGCAGCTTTTCATCCGACCCCGCCTCATCGGTCATCAGCAACACGCCGACGATGCGGCAACTCATCACCGCGCCGGGCACGATGGCGCGGGTGTTGGCCACGATGACGTCGCATGGGTCGCCGTCGCCCGACAGGGTGTGCGGAATGAAGCCGTAGTTCCCGGGATAGCGCATGGCCGTATAGAGAAAGCGGTCAACGACTAAAGCGCCGGAGGCCTTGTCCATCTCGTACTTGATCGGATCGCCGCCGATCGGCACCTCGATCACCACATTCACGTCATTCGGCGGGTCGGTGCCGATGGAAAGCTTGTCGACGTTCATGTCGATCAGGCCGGGTTGGCAGCCAGGCGCTTGTCCAAATAGTTGGCGACGTGGCTTTCCACATCATGCAGGTGATCCTGCCAGCTATGGTTCGAGCCCTTGATCAGGTCGTAATCGATCACAATACCCTTTTGGGTGCGTAGCTTGGCCACAACGCGCTCCACCTCGGCCGGCGGTGTCACCATGTCGTCGGCCCCATGCAAGAACAGGCCCGAGGCCGGGCAGGGGGCCAGGAAGCTGAAGTCGTACATGTTCGTCGGTGGCGAGACAGAGATGAAGCCGTCGGTTTCGGGGCGACGCATCAAAAGCTGCATTCCGACCCAGGCGCCGAAGTTGAATCCTGCAACCCAGCACTGCGAGGCGGCGGGGTTGGATGTCTGAAGCCAGTCCAGCGCGGTGGCCGCGTCGGCCAGTTCGCCAACGCCGCTATCAAATTCGCCCTGGCTGCGGCCCACGCCGCGGAAATTGAAGCGCAGGGTCGCGAAACCACGCTTCATGAAGAGGTGATAGAGTTGTACCGCCACCGGGTGGTTCATCGAGCCGCCGGCCCGCGGGTGCGGGTGCAGGATCAAGGCGATCGGCGCGGTTTCCCGTTTGCCGGGCGAATAGCGTCCTTCGATACGTCCGGCGGCGCCGGTCAGAACGACCTCAGGCATGGCGTACCCTTACTGATATTGGCCTTGCGGCCGTCAAATACTTGACTGCTGCAGTAGGAATTCCTACATCCATCCTGCGCGAAGCCCCGGCTTTTAACATAGCCGCCCCCTCCGACGCCTAGTAAAATCGCATAGAGGGTACACGGATTCATGCGGCTGGGCACTAAGGGACGTTACGCTGTAATGGCGATGACCGACTTGGCTGGGCGTCAGGGCGACGCTGGAGGCCGTGCCGTCGCCCTGGCCGACATCGCCGCCCGTCAGGAAATCTCGCTGTCTTATCTAGAGCAGCTTTTCGCGCGTTTGCGCCGGCGTGGGCTGGTTATTAGCGCCCGCGGTCCAGGCGGTGGCTATCGCCTGGCCAAGGCCGCCGACGAGACCCTGATCTCCGACATTATTTTTGCGGTCGATGAGCCGTTGCGGGCCACACGCTGCAAAGTCACCGGTTCTAAGGGCTGTATGGCGCGCGGCGAGCGCTGCCTGACCCACGATCTGTGGGACGAGATGGGCCACCGAATCCATGGCTACCTCGAATCGGTGTCGCTGGCGGACGTGTTAGAGGGCAAGTTGCGCGAGCGCCCCGCCCAGGGGCTTTCGGCAGAATGAGCGTCTATCTGGACTACAACGCTAGCTCAAAGGTTCGGCCTCAGGCCATCGAGGCCGCGCTTAAGGCCTTAAAGATGGGTGGCAACGCCTCTTCGATCCACGGTCCGGGCCGCGCCGCGCGCGCCATGATCGAGGACGCCAGAGGCGCCGTGGCCGATCTGGTGGGTGCAATTCCAGGGCAAGTCACCTTCACCAGCGGCGGCACCGAGGCCAATAACCTGGCCATCATGAGTGCCAAGGCGTCGGGCATTGAGCGCTTGATTGTGCTGTCGACCGAGCATGAGAGCATTATCGCCACGGCCCAGGCTTCGGGCCTTCAGGTTCTAAGCTGGCCGGTTGACGGTCTGGGCCTTGCCGACCTGGATTGGCTGCAAGCGATACTGGCGGACGGCACGCCGTCTATGGCCTGCTTGGCCATGGCCAATAGTGAGACCGGCGTCATCCAGCCGATTGGGGCTGTCACTGCACTGACCGGACCAGCGGGGGCCTGGCTCCACGTGGATGCGGTGCAGACCGTGGGAAAGCTGGCCATCGATTTCCAGTCCATGGGTGCCGACACCCTGGCCCTGTCGGGGCACAAGGTTGGCGGCCCGCAGGGATCGGGTGCCCTGGTCGCTTCAGGGCGGATCAATTTGGTGCGCATCCAGCACGGCGGCGGGCACGAGCGTGGCCGCAGGGCGGGCACCGAGAATCTGTCTGGCATCGTCGGCTTTGCCGCTGCGGCCCGGGCCAGCCAGCCGAACGTTCTGGCGCACCAGGCCCTTTGGCGCGACGCGGCGGCAGAGCGGCTCAAGGCTGCCGGCGCGGTGGTGATGGGTGAGGGCGCACCACGCCTCCCGCAAACTCTGTTCATCGCCATGCCCGGCTTCGGCTCTGAACTGCAGGTCATGTCGCTCGATCTGGCGGGCTATGCGGTCAGTGCCGGTGCGGCCTGTTCTGCAGGCAAGGTCACGGGTAGCGCTGTGATCAAGGCCATGGGTCGCGAGGACCTGGCCAACTTTACCCTACGCATCAGCGGCGGGTGGGATACGACAGAAGCTGATTGGCAGGGCTTTGCGGAGGTGTGGGTGCAAGCCTATGCCCGCGTCGCTCGGAGAGTTGCGTAACATGGCCGCCATCAAACAGACCGTTGAGCAGGTAAAGGCGCTGGAGTCGTACGAGCACGGCTTTATCAGCGACATCGAGAGCGAGTTCGCCCCGAAGGGCCTGTCGGCCGATATCGTGCGCTTTATCAGCGCCAAGAAAGACGAGCCCCAGTGGATGCTGGACTGGCGGCTAGAGGCCTACGAGCGCTGGCTGAGCCTGGATGAGCCGCACTGGGCCGAGGTCCAATTCCCGCCCATCGACTATCAGGACTCCTACTATTACG
>CAISYT010000052.1 GCA_903889785.1 uncultured Caulobacterales bacterium | reverse complement strand
TTGCCCCATTCGGGCCATTCCGGCGGCGTGAGCGGCAGATCGAGGTCACTCATGGTGTTGAGGACATCCACAAACGGCACCGCGGCGATGATTCCCGCCCACAGTTCGGGCCGCAGGTTGGCGATCGCCCCCATCAGCATGCCGCCGGCAGAGCCGCCGTACGCCACAATCTTATCGGCGGCGCAGAACCGCTGGGCGATCATGTGCTCGGCGCAGGCAATGAAGTCGGTAAAGGTATTGGTCTTCTTCTCCTTGCGGCCGTCCATGAACCAGCCCCAACCCTTTTCGGAGCCGCCACGCACGCATGCCGTGGCCCAGACCCAGCCGCGGTCAACCAGCGACAGATTGCGAATCGAAAAGCTGGGCTCGTTGGCGTGGCCGTAGGAGCCGTAGCCGTGCAGCAGCATGGGCGCAGACCCATCCAGTGGCGTATCCCATCGTGCCAGCAGGAAGATCGGGATGGTCTCGCCATCGGCCGCCACGGCGTCGAGCCGCCGGGTGACATATTGCGCCGGATCATGGCCGCTGGGGATGTCTTGAGTCTTGCGCAGTGCGCGTTCGCGCGTCTCCAGGTTATAGTCGTACCAGCGGCGCGGGGTGGTCATCGACTGATAGACGAAGCGCACGGCGGTGGTCTCATATTCATAGCCACCCTCGAGCGACAGGGCGTAGGCCTCTTCCTCGAAATCAATCTGATGTTCGCTTAGGTCGGCGCGCCGGGTGATAACGATGCGGCTTAGCGCCTCCACCCGCTCCAGCCGCACGAAATGGTCGCGTAAGGCCATCATGCCGGTAATCAGCCGGCCAGGTTGCGCTGTGATCCAGTCGAGCCAGAAGGGTCGCTGGGTGGCGGTCTCGTCGGCCCAGACCAGTTTGAAGTCGATGGCCCCATCGGCATTCGTGCGCACCACGAAACGCCCGTCCCAGTGTTCCACTTCATACCGCAGACCGGTCTCGCGTGGGCTGAACACCACCGGCACCGCCGTGGGGTCGGCCGCCGAGATCAGCAGGGCCTCGCTGGTTTCTTGGTTGCCGCAGCTGATAACGATAAAGGCCCGCGACTGGGTCGTATCGATCCCGATAAAGAAACCCTCGTCCTGTTCTTGGTAGATCAGCGTATCGTCGGCTGGACCGCCGCGCGCCGGGCGGCGGAATATTTTCGAGGGGCGGCCCTCGTCATCACGCCAGACCCAGAACAAATACTGGCTATCCGGCGACCAGCAGAAATCGCCGGCTGCACTGGTGGCCGGTCCGGCCAGGACCTCGCCTGTGGCCAGGTCCTTCACCACGATCTCGTAGACTTCCGATCCCTGGGCATCCACCGCATAGGCATAGAGCGCATGGTCGGGCGAATGTTGCGCCGAGCCGATCTGGTAGAAGGCCAGGCCTTCCGCCGCGCGGGGCTGGTCGAGCAGAATGTCCTCAGGGCCCTCGGTGCCGCGCGGCTTGCGGCAGTTTAGCGGATGCTGGGCCCCAGTTTCGAAGCGCGAATAGTAGTCGTAGGGGCCGTCGGGGGCGGGGATTGAGGTCTCGTCCTCCTTCACCCGACCCTTCATTTCGGCGAAGAGCAGGTCCTGTAATGGTTTTGTCTCGCCCAGTACGCTCTCTGTATAGGAGTTCTCAGCCTCCAGGTGGCCTCGGATGGCCGGGTCCAGCGCCGTCGGATCGCGTAGCACGGCGCGCCAGTTCGGGTCCTTCATCCAGGCGTAGTCGTCTATGCGGGACCGGCCCAACTGGGTGATCGCGTGCGGTTCGCGGCGGGCGGTGGGGGGCGATGGCTTGGTCATGCCTTCCTCCTAGCTCCGGCTTTCGCCGGCGTCATCCCGCTCGATTTCGTCGTCACGCCAGGCAACGCCGGGTTTACGCCGGCGTGGGTTGCCTGCCCGCCAGCCACATCAACCATTTCAAGCGGGCCATTCGCCGATTTTCTGGTCGAAATGCTGCCCCAGGCCAGTGTCGAGGCGCGCCCGCATTGCTCGCCGGCTGGCGACGCTCAGCGAACTGCCCAGCACCCTGACCCGTCTCTGCTGCGCGACGAGATCGAGATTGCGCGGCCGCTACTCGAGGGCTGCCTAAGCCTTTCTGACGCCGATCTGGTTGACTGTATTGGCCGGGCCACGCCTGACCACTGGCGTCTGGCCGCCGCACGGCGCGGGCTTTCCGAGCTCGTCTCTGAATCGGTTGGCGCCAACGGCGATGTGCCGACCATCGAGATCCTGTTGCGCAATGACTCTGCTAAGATCAGCGCGCCGGCTGTCGAGGTGATCGTGACCTACACGCACGAACATCCGCTCTTGGCTCTCTTGCTGCTGCGACGCAACGAACTGCGCCCCAGCCATGCCTATGTGATGTTCTGGTGGTGCGGTCCTGATGAGCGCAAATTGATCTTGCAGAGGTTCGCCGTCACCCGTGAGGTGCTGCAGGATGCGTTAACGGCCGTTTTCCCCATGGCCGCTGCGGAAAATTGGCAGGATCCGCTGGCTCGCAAGGGTTTGCAGTTCATCGAGCCGCGTCAGCGCAACCGCGCCGCCCTGGAGCGCAGCGCTTTCAAAAGTCTTGACCAGGCCGTGGCCGCAGCAGCCTCGGGGCTGACCCGTGAGTTGGCCCAAGAGATTTCATACCTGTCTGGTCTCAAACCAAAGACCGGGGCCAAGATTTTCAGCGATCCGGGCGGCGAAGGCATTGCCGTGCTGTGCAAGGCCGCCGGCCTGCCAAAGGCCGCGATCCGTGCGCTCTGGCGTGGGCTGCGGCGGCCTGCAGTTGATGATACTGGCCACCTTGCCCCGGGGCTGGAGCGGGTCGTGATCGCCTTTGACATGATGGCGGTTGATCGTGCGCAGACCCTTTTGCGCTACTGGAACTGGTCGCTGACCTCGGCCCTGACCCCAGCCCTGATGCGGGCTATCCGCGACGGCGACGAAGATGCCATAAACGATCATTCCACGCCTCAGCATACAGCGATGTTGGCCCTGTCTAGAGAATGTGGCCGCTAATGCTGCCGAATAAGCGCGATTGACGCGCGAAACCCTAGGCGACCGTTGTCAGAATAGCACAAGCAGACGAATTGAATTCGTGCAGACGATTTAAAAGGACTTCGGCCCCTGGAGTTGTTGCTCGCCTCTGCCAATCTCTATATAAAATCCTTCGCGTATACATGAGACGTGTCTTCGCTCATAATGGCTCAAAAAATTCAAACGGAACGGCCCAATGGAAGAAAAATTCGCAATCGTTGAGATGACGACAGATATTGTCGCCGCCTACGTCTGTAATAACGTCGTTTCGACTGCTGATCTTCCGGCTTTGATTCAAAGCATTCATCGCGCGCTGACGGGCGTGGTCGCCGGCGGCGAGGTGGCGGAAGTCGCTCCTAAGAAGCCCGCATTGCCCTTGAAGCGTTCGATTACGCCTGATTTCCTCATCTGCCTTGAGGATGGTCGCAAATTCAAATCGCTGAAGCGCCATCTGCGCACCAAGTATAACATGTCGCCAGAAGAATACCGGTCCAAGTGGGGTCTGCCGAAAGACTATCCGATGGTCGCCCCCAACTACGCCCGCGCCCGCTCCGATCTCGCCAAGCAGATGGGTCTTGGCCAGGCCGGCCGTAAGGCGGCGCGCGAGCGCTAGTCACGACGCCAGAATTGCAAAATGCCCGCTGGCTCCCCGCCGGCGGGCATTTTCTTTTGCGGTGCCCAAATCCGCTTCAAAATGGGTCTTTGGCGCATCGCCCCAGCGAACTTCAGCCGCGTTAACCCTTTTCCGCTTGCTGCGGTTTCGGCCAGTGGGCAATAACTGATTCGACGTGATTCCAAGGGGTTGTTAAGGAATCTGAACATGGGGCAATTGGGGGTCTCTGCGGTGGCCGCGCGTGCGCACGAAGAGCTCTTCGGCTATTGGGCGTCGCTGCGCCGAAATGCGCGCCTGCCCTCCCGCGAGGATCTCAATCCGTTCCGGCTCAAACGCCTACTGCCGACCATCAGCCTGATCGATTTCGACAATAACGGCCAGTATCGCCTGCGCCTGGCCGGCACGGGGCTTTATTCCGTGTATGGCCGCGAAATCACCGGTCGTACCCTTGATGACGTTTATTCCGGCACGGCCTCCAAATACTGGCGTGAGCAGCTGGATAAGGTGATCGCTGAGCGGCGGCCACTGGTCGGTTGCCACAACCTTGGCTGGCGCGGCTCACCCCATATGTCGATTCTGTGGCAACGCCTGCCCTTGGCCCGCAATGGGCGGGATGTCGACATGATCCTGGGCTATGACGCCATCGTCGGCACCCTATCTGGAACCACAGGCATCTCTGCAGCCTGAAATCCAGCGCTAGGGCAGGGTTTCGGCGTCGCGGCGGATCCGTTGCACCATCGAAGCCAGCCCATTCGAGCGTTGCTGGGTGAGCGCACCGGTAAACCCAAGCCCCAGGAATGCCGCCTGGGCGTCGAAATCTAGAATATCGGCGGGCGTGCGGCCGTTATAGAGCCGCAGCAATATGGCGATCAGGCCACGCACTAAGTGGGCGTCAGAATCACCACGGATGGCCATCGTTCGATTGGGGCCGGCATCTGTCGCCAGCCAGACCTGACTGGCGCAGCCGCGAACCTTGTTGGAGTCGCCATGTTCCGCCTCACTCAGCGGCGGCAGGTTGCGGCCCAGGTCGATAACGTAGCGGTATCGTTCCTCCCATTCGCCGAGCAGGTCGAACTCTTCGGTGATCGCGTTGAGTTCGTCGTCAATGGGGTTGATCATGAGGTGGGTCGTAGGCGTACCCACGGCGGGTGGCAAGGCCGCCTCAGGCGGAGGGCAGCACCAGGATGGCCTTAAATCCGGCCCCGACGCTGGAACGCAGGCGCAGCTGGCCGTTCATGGCCCTGGCCAAGAGCTGCGTAATCGCCAGGCCCAGGCCCGCACCCTCGCTGGATCGGGTGAGGGCGTCGTCCCCCTGTTCAAAGGGTTGACGCAGTCGCTGCAACTGTGAAGGCTCGATGCCTGGACCACGGTCCTCGATCTCGATCTCCACGCCGGAGTCTCCGAGCCGGCAGCGCAGGCTGATCAGCCCACCCTGCGGCGAATGGGCCACGGCATTCTACATCAGGTTCAGCAGCATGGTGCGAAGGCCGCGCCCGTCGGCTCGAACACAGGGCAGGGTGTTGCGGTCCTCGACCACGATTTGCGCCTCGCGCGCTGCGATTTCGTCCTTCAGTGCGGTGATGATGTCGTCGATGGCCTGGCCCACCGGCTCGCCGCTCAGGTCCAGGTCGACCACCCCGTCTTCCAGCCGGGCGATTTCGATGACCTGGTTCACCAGTTTCAGCAGGCGATAACCGCTTTGGCGGACGAGTTCAGCTTATTCCTTATACTCTGGGGTGCCCAGGGTGCCCAGGGGGCCGCAGAGCGCCGCTGGCGATGATCTCGGAAATCCAATCACGGTGTTCAGCGGAGTTCGCAGTTCGTGGCTGACCATGCGCAGGAAAGATCGACGACGCTGCTCCACGGCCTTGCGGCGTCTCCCGCTGCGCGTATCGGCGGCTTCAGCCGTGTCCGGCGGCCCAACTGTCGGCGCCTGCGATGACCAGGGCATTGGCGCCGGTTGGAGCATATTTCTGCGGGTCGCCTTTGGAATCCTAATAACCAAAATGGCGCTATCCACTTACGATTGTGTTTCTATCCACAGTAGAGTGACAGCTTTCACCATCTGAAGGGTATGCGCAGATTGAGCGCGCTTTTGGCGCCATCCTTGCCCGGTTAAGATCAAGACTCGGGTTATTTGGACATTATGGTGCCTAAATGGGACAATCAGGGTAACCGCGCTGTGTCAGCGGACCGCCAAGGGAAGGTTTGGAGCTTCTCCTGGCGATTGGCCTGGATCG
>CAISYT010000051.1 GCA_903889785.1 uncultured Caulobacterales bacterium | reverse complement strand
GCCCTGATCGTGGGTCTTGCCTATCTGATGAACTATTCGGGCATGAACTACACGCTTGGCTTAGGCGTGGCCTCGGTCGGGCCGCTGTTCCCGCTGCTGTCGCCCTTCCTGGGCTGGGTCGCCGTGTTCCTGTCGGGCAGCGACACCTCTGGCAATGCGCTGTTTGGCAATCTGCAGGTGGTCGCCGCGCGGCAACTGAACCTCGACCCTACCCTATTTGCCGCCGCAAACTCCAGCGGCGGGGTGATGGGCAAGATGATCTCGCCACAGAACATCGCCACCGGTGCGGCAGTTACCGATCTAAAGGGCCGTGAAGGCGAGATCATCGCCAAGACCTTCAAGCACAGCATCATCCTGACCCTGATCCTCGGCGGGATCGTGGTGCTACAGCAGTATGTTTTCCACTGGATGGTGCCGAATTAAGGGATGCGTGCTCGGCGGCTAGCGATTTGCAGGCGGTGCCACCATCGCCTCGGCCTGCCCGGCCCGGTCGAGCGAGGCCCGCACAAAGCCACTGGCCTTTACCGCCTCAACAACGGCCGCCACGTAGGCGAGAGCGGCCTCGCGGCCTTTCGGAATCGCCACGGCCTGTTCGATGCGCTGGAAACTATCGGGTAAAACCCGGTAGCCAGGCTTAGCGCTAGCAGCCTGGACCAGGGCCTGTCGCACACCGCCTGCGGCGTCCAGATTTTCGGCCTGGAACTGGACGATGGCGCTCTCGGACGTGGGTGATCGCACCAAGGCAGCGTTCTTGAGCACGCGGGTCAGGTAGAGGTCGTAGGCAGACCCCTGACCGGTGGCGATCTTGCGGCCAGGCTGATCGAGCTCTGCGACCGCGTTATAGGGCGAATCATTGCGCACCATGTAGGTACCCTCGATAATCACGTAAGGTGCGGTGAAGCCGACCTGGGCGGCGCGGACCGGGTCAATGGCCATAAAGGCGATGTCCCAGTGATCCTTTTCGAGGCCGCTGACTACCATGCCTGAGGAGTCATATGTCAGCAGTTCGACCGGCACGCCCAGGCGTTTTCCAACCTCATTGGCAATATCGACCGCTGGGCCCTTAGCGCCCTGGGGCCCACCTTTCTGGGCGAGGACAACATTGCCGGCGTTGATCGCCGCCCGCAGCCGGCCCGACGGGGCGAGCTGAGCGACGAGTGCCGGATCGGGTTTCATGGCCTTTGCCCCCTGCGCCATCGCCGCTCCGCCCAGTCCAACGGCGGCCAGGCCGCCCAGTGCCAAGCGCCTATTCCAATCCCGGGTCATGTTTCCTCGCTATTTTACGCGATCATGCCGGTGAAACGCTTGCCCCGCTAGGCCCCAGCGCGCCCGGTGGGACGGCGCTGCGAGGGTGGGAGCAGGGGCCAAGCTCGTGTGCGCCAATTCGGCGGACGATGTGAGTGCCGCCGGGCGGAAACCGGCCCGAAGCGAGGAGCGCTTGGGGGAGACCAAGCGCTCCACCAGTCCACTTACGGGGCGTGGTTTGCGGACTGGGACTTCGGTGTCGCAGGAAGGAGAAGACGTTGACCATAAAGCCATGTCGTTCTGCGACACGCCCTGATCTCGATCAACGGTTCAGAGCGACCACAGGCAACCCATTGGCGTGCAAAAGCCGGTTTATCGTCCCTGGCATCCGACATGGCGGGTAAGCGAGCGATCCGAAAACCGCTGGATATATTCGGGGGACGAAACGGCAGCGCCATCGTCATCGGACGACGGATCGAGCGTCGCCAAACGTGATCCTGCCAGAGCCAAGTTTGGGCTATCGCATTGTAATAACAGATGATTATTCCAGTTTTTCTAAATAATTTGGTGCTTGCTATCGAGCGTGCTAAAAATCAGTCATCGAGTTCGTTTTGGTTTTCGGTTGCTCTCCAGTTTCAATCTATTTGGATTGAGCGCCCGGGCCACCCCACTTCCACATCGAAAATTTGATCGTCCGGAATTCTTACCCGGACGAAATCTCTCTACTCTGAAGGAAAATACTATGACCAACGGCACAGTTAAGTGGTTCAACGCCCAAAAGGGCTTTGGTTTCATCCAACCCGACGGTGGCGCGGCCGATGTGTTCGTGCACATCTCGGCCGTCGAACGTGCAGGCCTGTCGGGCCTGAATGAAGGCCAAAAGATCGGCTTCGAGCTCGAACGCGACGCCAAGAGCGGCAAGATGTCCGCCGGACAATTGCAAGCCCTCTAAGCCTAAAGCGGCGGACTGCCCTTCCTGGCGGTCCGCTTCTACTTCGCCTGCAAACCGTCCCGGAGCCCTGACATGTCAACCATGATCTTCAGCGTCATTCGCAACGATGGAGCTTGGGTTGTCGAACATGAAGGCGCGCTCACCAACCGCAGCCGAGACAAGAACGAAGCCAATGCCGCCGCCAGCAAACTGGCCCGCGCCGCCATTTCCCAGGGCCGCCTGGTTCAGATCCGCGTCGAAGGCGAGAGCGGCTATTACGTCGCCAAGGCCTAGGCAGCGGTTGCACTAGAGCCTATCGCAAGCGGGAACCCGCTTCGCTCTGATCCTCACGCCGCTGGCGCTGCGATTTCGCCACTAACCAAAAGCGGCCAGGGCTGCTTCTGCCCCAAACTCCGTGACGTCGACTTCGACATCCATACCCAGATAGTCAGTCGGAAAGCCGATCCAGGCACCGTGAAGCGGCATGGCTTGACGTGGATCGCGCGCCACGGCGACACGGATCAGATCCGTGTTGCCAACAATGCCGTTGGTGGGATCAAATTCCCCCCAGCCACATTGCGGTAGATAGACCCGCACCAAGGCATGGGTATGTCCGTCGCCGCCGAGATTGCCGCTGCCAGCACCCTCCGGGCTATGAACGTAGCCGGAGACAAACTGCAACGCGAGGCCGAGCGTTCGCACCGCCTCCATCATCAGCACAGCGAAGTCGCGGCAGGTCCCGCGGCGGCTCTCCAAGGTCTGAACGGGGGTCTGCAGGCCGCTGTCCAACCGCTTACTGTAGGTGAATTCGGCATGGATGGCGTGGGTCACGTCCGACAGCAGGCGCTGC
>CAISYT010000050.1 GCA_903889785.1 uncultured Caulobacterales bacterium | reverse complement strand
GGTCGCCTCGGCCCTGGCGGACATCGAGGCGCCCCTCCTGGCCCTGACCCGGACCCTGGAGGACCTGCTGGACCAGGGCGCCGAGACCCTGACCGGCGCCGAGCGCGGGCGGATTGAAGGGGTGCTCCGGGGCCTGGACCGCCGGGCGCGCATGACCCTGCCCGCCTGGCGCGGCATGCTGTGCGCTATCGACGATGATAGCGCCGACGATCCCGATTTCGTGGATTGGTTCGAGGCGACCTTCCTCTATGGCCGGGTGGTGGACGCTGCGGCCCGCCGCCATTGGGTCGATCCTACCGAGCCGCTGCATGCGGCGGTGCTGTCGCCAGCGCATGGCGTGCTTGTGACCAGTGCGACCTTGGCCGACAATACGTTGGACGATCCGTTCGCCCTTGCCGAGATGCGCACCGGCGCAGCCCGATTCCCCGACCGGCCCAAGACCCTGCGTGTCGCCTCGCCGTTCGACTATGCCCATCATGCGCGCGCCTTTGTGGTCACAGATGTTGGCCGGGAGGATCCCCGTCAGGTTGCCGCCGCCATGCGCGAACTGTTCTTGGCCGCCGGGGGTGGGGCGGTTGGCCTGTTCACCGCCATCCGTCGCCTGCGCGCGGTGCATGACCTGATCGCCGCGGCCCTGGCCACCAAGGGCCTGGCGCTCTACGGCCAGCATGTCGATCCGCTGGAGGCGGGGGCGCTGGTGGACATCTTCCGCGCCGAAGAGGACAGCTGTTTGCTGGGCACCGACGCGATCCGCGATGGCGTGGATGTGCCAGGCCGCAGCCTGCGCCTTTTGGTGTTTGACCGTATTCCCTGGCCGCGCCCGGATCTGTTGCACAAGGCCCGCCGCGTGCGGTTTGGCGGCAAGGGCTATGATGACGCCCTGGCGCGAGCCCGTATCAGCCAGGCCTTCGGACGCTTGATCCGCCGTGCCGACGATAAGGGGGTCTTTGTGATGCTCGACGCGTCCTCGCCGACACGACTGTTTTCCGGCCTGCCGGATGGGGTGGAAATCCAGCGCATGAGCTTGGTTGAGGCGATCGAGTCGACCAAGGCTTTTCTCACCCAATAGCGGGCCTAAGCCCACGCTTAACTTGCAGTCACAGCGCGCCTGAGCTTTGGTAATGGCCCATGACCGTTTCCGCCGCCTTCACAGCCCTGGCCGACCCGACGCGACGCCAGATCATCGCCTTCCTGGCCGATGGCGAACAGCCGGTGGCCGAAATCTGCGAACAGTTCAACTGCACTGCCCCAGCGGTGTCTCAGCATCTGAAAGTGCTGCGCGATACGGGTTTGGTGACCGTGCGCCCTGTGGCGCAACGGCGGTTCTATGCGGTGAATAAGCATGCCCTGGCCGGCGTTGCGGCCTGGCTGACACAGATGGCGCATCTGGAGCTCTAGGTACCGGCCATTTGCACCGCCGGGCCCCTCAGGTTAAGCCGCAGCGATGAAGACCTTGGGCCTGATCGGATTTGGGCAGTTCGGCCAGTTGGCTGCGCTTCACCTGAAACCCCACTACGACGTGATTGTCGCTGATGCCGCACCGCGTGCGGAAGCGACGGCGTGCGCCCTTAGCTTGGCCTTCGGAACGGTCGAACAGGTCGCAAAGTGCGAGATTGTTGTCGTTGCCGTGCCGGTGATGGCGATGCGGGCGGTGTTCGAACAGATTGCATCGCATCTGCAAGCCGGTGCCCTGGTCATCGACGTTGGCTCGGTGAAGGTTTTGCCTAGCCAGTGGATGCTGGAGATCCTGCCCGAGGGGGTCGACATCGTTGCCACACACCCGCTGTTTGGCCCACAGAGCGCCAAGACTGGCTTGGCTGGCCTGCGGCTAGTGGTCTGCCCCATCCGAGGCGACCGGTTCGATTGTGTGGCACAATTTGGCCGCTCGCTTGGCTTGACGGTCAATGTCACCACGCCGGAAGCCCACGACCGGGAGATGGCCTATGTCCAGGCCTTGACCCACCTGATCGGGCGATCACTGGTCAATCTCGACATTCCCGACGAGCAGATGAAGACCCCGTCTTACCAGCATCTGCTGGAACTCTGCTCGCTGGTTGGCGGCGACAGCTTCGAGCTTTTCGCGGCGATCCAGACCCAAAACCCATTCGCCGCTGAGATTGCGGAGTCCTTCGTCTTCCAAGCGCGGGGACTGCTCGATCAGGTCAAGCCGGCGAAAGCCTAGGCCGCCAGGAACTCGCGCAGCCGTTCGACCACCACGCGGTTATGGTCTTCCAGTCCAATGCTGATGCGCAGGCAGTCCGGCAGGCAGTAGTTTGCCACATGGCGCACAAGCACGCCGCGCGCCGCGAGCCAGGCCTCGGCCTCGGCGGCGGTCCGTCCGGGTTTATTCGGGAAGCGCGCCAGCACGAAATTGGCCTGACTCGGGAAAACCTCCAGCCCAAGTCCGCCAAGCTGCTGCGCCAGCCATGGGCGCCACTGTGTGACCAGAGCGACCGAGCGGTCGATGAAATCGCGATCCGCGAGCTGGGCTATGGCCGCTTCCATGCCGCCGATGGTCAGGTTGAACGGTTGGCGTATGCGTTCCAGCGCCCCGATAATCGCGGCGGGCGCGTAGCCCCAGCCGACACGGGCCGAAGCGAGGCCCAGCTTGGAGAAGGTCTTGGTGACAACAATGTTGTCGGCACCGCGGGCGAGGTCGAACCCTTGGTCATAGTCACTAGCATCGACGAATTCGCCGTAGGCCCCGTCGAGCACGAGCACCACGCGGCCGGGCAGGCGCTCATGCAGCCGCCGCACCTCTGAGAACGGCATGATCGTTCCCGTCGGGTTGCAGGGATTGTCGAGAAAGACGATTCGGGTGCGTTCATCGACCTGGCTCAAAACCGCCTCGGCCGTCAGGTGCATGTCCGGCATCGGGGCGAAGCGCACGTCGGCCTCGCAGGAGCGGGCGAAAATGGCGTAGGCGGCGAAGCCGAACTGGCCCTGGATGATGTTATCGCCGGCTTCGAGGAAGACTTGGCAGAGGTCTTCGAAAACCTCGTCCGAACCACAGCCAAAGGTCAGGCGCTCAGGTTCCAGGTCGTAGCTTTTGACGATGGCCGAGCGTAGGGCACCAGCCGAGCCGTCTGGGTAGATCGAGAGGCGCTGCGCTGCCGCGGCAAAGGCTTCTGTGGCCCGAGGACTTGCCCCAAGCGGGTTCTCGTTGGCCGACATCTTGATCGGATTCTCGATCCCCGGTGCCTTGGCCTTGCCGGGCACATAGTGGGCGATATCCAGAATACCGGGTTTGGGCTGGGGAACGTCTGTCACGTCTAGAGGTCCAGCGGGGCTGCAGCCGCGCCGATCACCCCCGTGAGCGTGCCCGGTGCCCGCATCAGGCGGTCGTCGCCTTCTTGGTAGAAACCGGCCAGGGCGAACAGGCGCAGGCCCCCGCCCTCGGCCAGCAGGGAAGCGGCCACACCATCAGCCCCCAGGCCCGCTTCAATCGCGGCGGCGCTCCCGCCCGCGTCGGTAACCCAGAAGGTCTCGTCCGCACCGGTGGGCTCGATATCGACCATGGCGGCCGCAAGGGCATAGTGCGGACCCAGCGACGCCATACAGGGGAGAGAAGCGAATACGCGCACTTTCGGCTCGGCCAATAGCCGCGCCCAGCCGCCTGGCTCTGATAGCGGGAGCACCGCAACAGTGCCGCTGGTACGGGCGGCGGCCACGGCGGTCGCCGGGGTGTCATAGTGCATGATTTGCGGCGCACCGCCAAAGCGTAGCCGGGTCAGTTCCATGGTGCGGGCCGGATCGCGGCCTGTGACCATGGCAATGCGGAAACCACCCTGGCGGGTTAGGTTATCGCCCATCAAGTCGCGCCAAAGGCGTACGATCAGGGCGTCGGAGGTATTGTCATGGGATTGACCCAGCAGGGAGCGCAGCACCTCCGCCTCGCGGGCGGGGCGCAGGCCGAATAGCAGAGGCTCTCCGGGGGCGATGCCGTCGCGTTTGGCATTGGCAACCTGGCTGGCGAGGCCGGTGCGCTCGTCGACCAGGCGCAGGATGTCAGCGTCGATCGCGTCGATACGCCATCGGATGTCTTCCAGCGAAACGGTCTTGTCGGCGCTGTCTGCGGGCATCGCCCAGATTTCCCCTCACTAGAGCCGCGGACCATAGCCGCGCGCGCTCAAGAGGCAAGGTTTAGAACACCCGTGGCGCTAGACCCAGGGCGACAGGCCCCAGGGTGGTCTGACCGGCCTCAAAGGTGATGGCGGCGCGGGCCAGAGGGGTATCGCCCTGGCGGGCCTTGGCAACGGTGGCCGCTGCGGCCGCTGCCGTCGGGGAAATATCCTCACCGCCAAGCGCCGCCAAGGCTCGGGGCCCCTGGGTCAGCTCGGCGTTCAGGGTGCCACGCAGACGTCCATCATCGCCCACGCTCAGCATGCCATTGGCGGCGTTGAGCGCCGCATCCCCTGCGGTGAGCTGGACCTTACGCACAGCTATTTGCCCTCTGGCAGCGGTCCAGGCGCGCACCATCTGGGCCCAGTTGCGGCCCTGGAAGGCGGAGGCCTTGTTGAACGCCCCGTCGAAGACAGCATTGACCGGCTTGCCTTGGGATGCGCGCCCCAACCACAGGGTGGGATCGGCTACAGCACCATCGAGTTGGAAAACGAGCTCGCCCTGATCTTGGGGGCCGGGCCGCATGAAAATTCCGAGTTTGGAGGCGCGGGTGAAGGCCGGCGGCGTCGCCCCAGTCGGGTTGGTGAAGGTCAGGCTCTGGCCCTGGACCGACAGGTTGGGCACCCCTGCGCCCGTTGTGTTGATCCCGGCGCGCAGCGCCGTACCGCCGATGGTCATGGGCGGCTTGCCGGGCCGCAGCAGGGTGAGGCCATTGGGCGCATAGGCGATGGCTCGCCCCGGGGAATAGGCATAGGCCTCGGCGCGGAGCTGCGCGGTCTCGATGCCCCAGCCCGACGGATCGTTTAGGGTGAGGGCATCCAGTACCAGTTCCAGCCGAAATGGAAAACCGACCAGATGCCGACCTTGCCATTCCACGCGCCAGCCGGCGTCGCGGGCGCTCTGAGCCGCGCTGTCGATCTTGGCTAAGCTTTGGCTACGCAGCACAATCCAGGCACCGCTCCAGCCGACGAGGGCTAGGGCAAAGGCAATCCAGACCGAATAGAGAAACCAGCGATTGTATTTACGCGGCGGGTCTTGGTCGGGCAGGCTCATGTTTGGAGTACCGTAGGAGTGGAATCAGGCGTGCGCGACGGCGAGCAATGGGTGTTCGGCTACGGTTCGCTGATGTGGCGGCCGGGCTTCGACTATCTAGAACGATGCGCCGCTACGCTCCATGGCCGCCGGCGCGCTTTCTGCATCTATTCGGTCCACCACCGCGGCACGCCGCAGCGGCCGGGACTGGTGCTCGGGCTAGCGCCCGGTGGAAGCGTGCGCGGCACGGCCTATTGCATCGCCGCCTCAAAATGGGCGGAGACCTATGCCTATCTGCGCGAGCGCGAGCAGCCTACCGAGTCCTATGTTGAGACCCGCAGTATGGCGCGCCTCGCCACAGGGCGGCGGGTGGAAGTCCTGACCTTTATCTCCGACCGGGCCCACCCACAGTGGGCGGGGGATCTTACCCTGGATCAGCAGGCTGGATTGATCGCCGGGGCCAAGGGGCTGTCTGGGCGCAATATCGACTATCTGAGCGATCTGGTGGCGCATTTGCAGGCCAGGGGCTTGCGCGACGACGGTATGGAGACCCTACTGGCCCGTGTGCAGGGCCTTGAAAATTGAGGCGCTAGAGCCCCATCAGCCGATTGCTGGCGGTTTCCAGGCGATTTTCCATCGTTGCCATGAAGTCTCGGCTCTTCAGACCCGGAGGGATTGGCGGCAGGAATTCGAACACAATGGTGCCGGGCTTTTTCAGCACACTCTTATTTTTCCAGTGCGCACCGGAGTTGGTGGCCATCAGGCAGCAAGGCACACCCAGTTCGCGGTAAAGTAGGGCGACGCCCGGCTTGTACTCGGGGACCTGGCCGATTTTGGCGCGGGTGCCCTCGGGAAAGATCACGATCTGGCGGTTGTCAGCGAGACGCTCGCGGGCGTCGGCGGCCATTTTCTTCAGCGAGGCCGAGCCCCCGTCGCGGTCGACCACGATCATCTGGCCCTTGAGGCACCACCAGCCGAACAGTGGCACGAACACGAGTTCGCGCTTCATCACAAAGGCGACGTCGGGCAGAAACAGGAAAGGTGCGTTGGTGTCGAACATCGACAGATGTTTGCCGGCGATCAGGCAGCCACCCTCTTTCGGCAGGTGTTCCAGGCCGCGAACCTCTGTCTTGATGCCGCAAATCAAGCGCGCCAGATAGGTTCCAATCATACCCCATCCCTTAAACGCATAGCGGCACCAAGCGCTTGGGCAGGCGAACATCGGTATGATCAAGGCGCAGAACAGCGCCGACATTATGTTGAATAGCACGATGAATAAGACCGACCGAAGCATCATCATGTGGGTGTTCGCGACCCCTCGACCGGCTTGGGTTTGGGACCCAGGTTGAGGAAGGATTCCCGCACCAGAATGGCCAGGTATTTGTTGTATTCTAGGATCATGCGGCGTGCGTCGACCTCGCGCCGCCACCAGCGTTTCGCGTCGGGCGAGGCCGTGGCGACGGGATAGGCTATGAGCATGGTATCGGGCATGGCGGCGCGCAGCTCCAGCATGGCGCGGGGCATGTGATAGGCGGCTGTGACGACGATCAGGCTCATATAGCCATGTTGGTCAGCCCAGGCGGCCGTCTCGCGTCCATTGCCGACCGTGTCTGTGGCGGAAAAGCCCAGATCGACGCAGCAGTCGTAGAGCCTGTGGCCGGTCTTGGTGACGCCCTGTATATCCGCCCGAGTGGCCTCAAGGTTGACGCCGGACAGCAGCACACGCGCGCCTTTGCCATCTTCCAGCAAGTGGATCCCCGTCTCAAGCCGCAGGGTGGAGGCGCCGGTCAGCACCACGATAGCGTCGGCGGGCGGCGGGTCCTTGGCCGGCGTCGAGCGTGCGGCCCGGTCGGCGAAGGCCAGCAGGCCCACACCCCAGATCGTCACCGCCAGAAACAACATCGCTAAAGTTTTCATCGGATCAACGGTGCCGTCAGGTACCGTCCATTCTCCTCAACAGGTCCAGGGCCGCCAGCCGGGCAGCGATGGCCGCCACCAAACCAACCGGTAAGGGCGCAACCAGGGCGACCAGGGCGTCGGTCCAGGCAACCGGCAAAACGGGAGTCAGTCCGTCTGTTCCGCCCGCCAACCGTGCCGCCAAGGCGATCATGGCCGCCGCGGTGCCGCCAAACAAGCCCGCACCTGCGCCCATCAGGCCAAAGCGTCGCTGAAACAGGCTGGCGATCATGCCGGGGCGCGCGCCAGACAGGTGCAGCACCTCGACATTC
>CAISYT010000049.1 GCA_903889785.1 uncultured Caulobacterales bacterium | reverse complement strand
CTCGAAGAGGCTGAAGAAGCGGTCCAGCGGCTGGAAATGGCCTGCAAGGCGATGCGAAATGCGGCGCAGGCATGACCGCGCCGCGCCATTTCATCAATCTGTGGAGCCTAGAGCCGACGGTCTTGCGCCTGATGCTCGACGACGCCGCTCGGCGAAAATCTGCCCGCAAGGGCTGGCCCAAGGCCAAGGTCGATGCCGACGCGCCGGCGCGTGACCGTAGCCTTGCCATGGTGTTCGAGAAGAACTCCACCCGCACTCGGTTTTCGTTCGACGCCGCCATCCGACAGCTTGGCGGCGCAGGCGTTATCGCCACGGCAGCCGACATGCAGTTGGGCCGCGGTGAGCCGGTCGAAGATACGGCGATGGTGCTGTCACGCATGGTCGACGCGGTGATGATCCGTGCAAACCGGCACGCGGATGTGGAGCGGTTCGCCGCCGCTGCGACCGTGCCAGTGATCAACGGCCTGACCGAAGCGAGCCATCCCTGCCAGATCATGGCCGACCTGCTGACCATCGAGGAACATCGCGGGCCTGTTGCCGGTAAGACCATTGCCTGGATCGGCGACGGCAATAACGTCTGCGCCAGTTTCATCCATGCCGCAACGCTTTTGGGGTTTAATCTGAACATTGCCTGCCCGCCCAGCTATGGCCCTGGCGTGGCCGACCTGTCCCGTGCGCTCGAACACGGTGGCAAGGTTTCGCTGGGTGACGACCCGCGTGCGGCTGTGCGTGGCGCAGATGTGGTGGTGACCGACACCTGGGTTTCCATGGGCGACAAGGATGGGGACGAGCGCATGTTGGCCCTGGCGAATTTCCAGGTCGACGACGCCCTGATGGACCATGCAGCCAAGGACGCAGTGTTCCTGCACTGCCTGCCGGCGCACCGTGGCGAGGAGGTGACGGATGCGGTCATCGATGGCCCGCGGTCGCTGGTCTGGGATGAGGCCGAGAACCGTATCCATGCCCAGAAGTCGGTGTTGGCCTGGTGCTTCGGCGCCATTGGCTGACGCCGCTACCCGAGGTTTCGTTTTCGGGGTTGCTTCCCATATGCGCTGAATGAGTCCTGACCTGAACACGATCGCCGCCGCCGATGACCTGATCCTGCCTTTCGCGATCGAGGGGGCTCCTGTGCGTGGGCGTCTGGCGCGACTTGGCGCGGCTGTTGATGAGATATTGACCCGCCACGACTACCCCGAAGCCGTGGCCAACCTTTTGGGCGAGGCCTGCGCACTGGCGGCTCTGGTCGGTTCCAACCTGAAATTCGAAGGGCGGCTGATCGTCCAGGCCCAAGGCGACGGGCCGGTGGCCTATGTTGTGGCCGATTACGACAGCAACGGCGGCCTACGCGGCTATTGTCGCTATGACGCCGACCGCGTCGCAACCGTCAGCCAGGACTTTGCACGACCGGGTGCCAAGACCTTGCTGGGTCAGGGGGTGTTTATCATGACCCTCGACCAGGGGCCTGATACCGAGCGGCATCAGGGCGTGACCCCGATCGAGGGAGAAACCTTCGCACTCTGCGCCGAGCGCTACTTCGCCCAGTCGGAACAGACCCCAACCCGGGTGCGTTTGGCCGTGGGCCAGGCTGATCGCGGCGAGGGTGCCCGTTGGCGCGCTGGCGGTATGTTGATCCAGGCGGTGGCGTCCGACGATGCGCGTGGCGATACCGAGGAAGCCTGGACCCGGGCGCAGGCCTATTTCGAGACGATCGGTGAGGATGAATTGATCGATCCGCTGCTGAGCGGGGAGCAGCTGCTGTTCCGTCTTTTCCATGAAGACGGTGCACGTGTGTTCGACGTTAAGCCGCTGTCGGCCTTCTGTCGCTGTTCCGTCGACCGGATCAAAGGAATCTTGGCCCAGTTCCCGGCCGAGGAGCGGGCGGATATGGTCGAGGCGGACGCCAAGATCCGCGTCACCTGCGAATATTGCGCTCGCGTCTATGCGGTCGCGCCCGATGGGATCGACGTTGGCGGCGTTTAGACGCGCCGGCATCCAATGGTCTGTTATGTAATTTCAGCGAGGAATGAGGGATAAGCCCGCTTGCCGCGTAAACAGGGGCAAAGGGGAATCGTCCGGCCATGCAGATGCTTCGGGGGAAATCGCGCCGTTGGAAGTTGATCGCCGCCGGAATCGCGGCCGTCTTACTCTCTTTGGTCGGCTACTTGTCCTACTGGAGCAGTACGAATGCGGCCATGCTGCGCCTGTTGCCCGACAGCCTTCCCAGCAATCCCGCCCTGTATCGCTTCGCCGTGGCCGAGGGCCAATCTGTGTTCAATCAAAACTGTGCCAGCTGTCACGGACGCGATCTGCAGGGCAGCCAGACAAACGGCGTACCCAAGCTTACCGACCGCGATTGGCTGTACGGCGAAGGCCGTTTGTCGGAGATCGAACAGATTGCCCTTTACGGCATCCGGTCTGCCAATCACCGCACCAAGAACCTGGCGGATATGCCTGCGTTCGGACGCCAGAAGCCCTACGCCCGCTATGATCTAGCACCGCTGACCACGGCGGAGATTTCGGACATCGTCTCCTATATCGAACTGGCCCAGGGCCGTTCGCCCGACATGGCAGCGGTCAAGCGCGGCATCGACCTGTTCGACCGCAAGGGCCAATGCTTCGACTGCCACGGCAATGATATGGGTGGCGACAACTACATCGGGGCGCCGATGCTCTCCGACAAGATCTGGCTCTACGGCGACGGATCGCGCGAAACCATTACCCGCACGATCGAGCAAGGTCTCATGAGTGTTTGCCCGATGTTCAAGGACAAGATCAGCCCCGCGAAAATTCGCGCGGTCGCGGCCTATGTCCATTCCAAAGCCCCAGTCTCGCCGCCGGCGGATTGATCGGAGACGGAAACTCAGCATGGCCAAGCCACAGCCCAAATCCAAACTTTCCGAAAAGACCACCCCGCTCGATCACGGGCGCAAGGTGGCCAAGAATATGTTCGAATGGTCGACGAACCCGACGCGAACCCTGTGGATCGGCGCGATTGGTGCGATCTTCGGCCTGGTGCTTGCCGGGTTCGGCCTGCTGACGGCAAAGGGCACGCGCGTGCGGACCGTGCCGCCTGAGGCCGTTGCCATGGTCAATGGCCGGCCGGTCCTGATGGCCGACTATGTGGCGCAACTCGAGTCTGAGACGGGCAAGCCGCTTGCGCAGGCCGATGCGGCCGAGCGCAAGAAGGTGCTCAACGAAATGGTGACCGAGGAACTGTTCGTGCAGCGCGGCATAGAAACCGATGAGCCGAGCGTTGATCAGGATGTCCGCAATGCCCTCGTCAATGCGGTTGAGACTCTGGTTTCCGTCGATGCGGTGACCAAACTCCCGACCGAAGATGAGCTGCGGGTGTACTATGAAATGAACCGGCTCAACTATTCCACGCTCGGTGTTTTGGGTGTGAAAGACTTCGTGGCTCCGGCCGGATCAGACCCCGCCACCGCCCTGCAGAACACCCAGGCGGCGGCCGCTGCGATCAGAGCCGGTACTGACCCAACCATCGTGGCGGCAAAATACAACCTGCGTGACACAGGGCGCGTGATTGGCGGGGAGCTGTATTTCGCCGCCCAAATTCACCTTGGAAAAGCGCTCTACAGCAAGGCAGTCGCGCTCAAAAAAGGCCAGGTTACCGACGCCATTATTCAGCCAGACGGGCCGCATGTGGTGTTTGTCACTGACAACACGCCACCGGTCGCAACCCGCTTCGAGGATGCGCGCCTACAGGTGCTGACGGACTACAAGCAGGACCTGCAGAAGCGCATGCAGGCCAATGAGAATAAGTTCCTGCGAGATCGCGCCGACATTCTGGTCGCCAAGGCCTTCCAATGAGGGGCCTCTGGCTTTGCCTGCTCGCCCTGGCTGCCATACTGTCTTTGGCGGGGCCAAGCTTGGCGCATACGCGCAGCGAGACCCATTCCAGCTGGCAGATTCAGGGGCCGGCGGTGACGATGTCCTTCACCGTGCCTGACCTTGAGGCTCAACGGTTGGTGCCCAAAGACCAAACCTTCACGGTACAGACTGTCGCGGCCTATCTGACGAAGCATTTGTCGGTCACCGCCGAGGGAAAAGTGTGCCCCTTGGCCCGTCCAGTCCGGCCCGCCTTAGCCGTGGGCAATGTCAGCCGCTACGACTTCGCCTGGAACTGCCCGAGCGCCAATAAGATCATTCTGACTGACACCGCCTTCTTCGAGCTGGTTTCGACCCATACCAACATGGTGCAGATTCAGACCGGCGACGAGTTTGTCGAACAGCTGTTCACCAAGGACGAAACAAGCCTGCAGGTCGGAGGCGAAGAGTCCGCCAACGCACTTAAGAACGCTAGTTTTTTCAAATACATCCAGATGGGCATCATGCACATCTTCACCGGGGTTGATCACCAGTCCTTCCTCCTAGGCCTCGTGCTCCTGTCGCGGCGATTGCGTGACCTTACCTTTGTGATCACCGGCTTCACCCTGGGGCACAGCCTGACGTTGGCCCTGGCCGTGACCGGAATTCTGCGGCCGCACGCGGAATATATCGACGCCCTGGTTGGACTGACGATCGCCTTGGTCGGGGCGGAGAGTTTGTCGATGAATTCGGGAAAGACCGCCACGGTCGCCCTCGCGACAGGCGGTCTGCTTTTGCTCATGGGTTTGGGCAAGCTCTTGGGCCTCGGCGGATTGCCCGTGCTGCTCCTGGTAGGCGGCGGTCTGTTCTCGGCCAATTATCTGATGGTGTCGGGACACCTGCGCGATGCCGCGCGGCTGCGGCTAGTCGTGACCCTGGTGTTTGGGCTGATCCATGGCTTTGGATTTGCCGCCGGCCTGCTTGAAATGAAGCTGCCGAGGGAGCGGCTGGCCGAATTACTGGTCGGTTTCAATCTCGGGGTCGAAATCGGTCAGCTCACCCTGGTGCTGACGGTGCTTGGCCTCGTGGCCCTGCTGGTGAAGCTGGGCATGCGACTGCCTCGCCGCATAGTGACGGACTTCGCGGCCTCGTTCCTGGTGGGTCTTGGCCTATTCTGGTTCGTGATCCGCAGCTACGCGTGAGGTTGGCCGGCATCTTGTGCCGGACCCAAGGCGTTGTTTCCCGCAACACACGCATATCATTCTTCCACAGGCTTCATGCTGCATTGCAGCAAATACTTGCGAATCAGCGCCGAGAATGCCACAAACAGATTTATAGGCAGTATCTTCGACCAAGCGTGAACAGGTCGAATCTTCGTTTTGGTGACTGACCGTTGAGTTTCTAAGCTAGTCTCGAAAGCGCCGACGTCGGGGGGCGTATCGCCCTCGCCGCACAGGACAAGATAAGTTTGTTATTCCCCCTCACGACGCGTGCGAATGCGCGCGGGATCAGTATCGCTATTGCCCTGGGCATAGCCACCGGAGCCGCTCTTGGCGGAGCCTATATGTTGGGCGGAATGGCCAAGGCCGTCGAGCAACATGCCCGCTATTCTCGCCTCGCTGACGCCGCTGCTGATGGGTTTTCCGAACTTGCCCTGACCAGGGCGACCGCTGACACCAGTAGTCTCGCCGTTGCCCGCCGGCTCGATCCGGACGCTGTGGCCGCCCCAGAATTGACGGATCAAAATCGCCAACTCGATGCGCTGAACACGCGGCTGCAACGGCGTCTGTATGCTGAGGGCGGCGGCGTGCTGCTGCGAGCCAGCATTGGTGGTGCCTACAGTCCCTCTGCAGCCCCGTTCCATTTCCCCGGCGCCCTCGAAGGTTCGCGCGAACTCGATTGCCTTACCCAGGCCGTATATTATGAAGCCCGCGGCGAGATCCCCAGTGGCCAGGCTGCCGTAGCCCAGGTCGTGTTGAACCGCGCGCGCAACAGGGCATTTCCAAAGACCATCTGCGGCGTGGTTTTTCAGCGCGCCACCTTGCATGGCTGCCAGTTCAGCTTCGCCTGCGACGGCGCAACCCTGCGCGAGCGCGAGCCGAGGGCCTGGCGCCGCGCCCAGACCGTGGCTTCCCGCGCACTCGATGGCTTTGTGATGACGGAAGTTGGTGCAGCGACCCACTTCCACACCCTTGATGTCGCGCCGATGTGGGGTTCTCGCCTGTTGCGCGTTGCCCGGGTCGGGATGCATGTCTTCTATCGCTTCGGCGGTCGCGCCGGCCTGCCTGACGCCTTGACGTCTGACGTTGAATTCGCCGCCAATGCGCCGGCCGACGGTGCTACGGTCTCGACCGTCACGTCTGCTCTGCAGGCCGCTCTTGCCCTGGCCATACCGGCACCTGTCCTGGTGGCCGGTGGCGTCGGCGGTCCGGTGACTGCGCCGGTGGAACCCGCCTCCGCTCCAGCCAAGCCGGAAACCACGCCGGTAAGGGACCATGCAGACAAGCCCGCTGCGACGGTTTCCAGCCCAGCTTAGGCTGCGTCTGCCCCTCAATTAGGAATAGGCGGCCATGGCGTTTGAATCGGCCAGCACCCTGGCACCGTGCATGGCCTGATCTGCCAGGGCGCTGGCGTGGCTGAGCCGATGCGCCACGAAGTGATTGGCAAGCACGCCGATGTCTGCTGGAGCGTCCTTCGCGCCGGCTTCTGCCGCCAGAGCCCCTTTGATCAGCAGCCCGCCGCCTAAGGTCACCGAAAACAGCGTTAGATAGGGATAGGCCGCCGCCAGCCGTTCCGGTTGGGACGCTTGCAGCAGCCAAGCCGTCGTCGCGGTCAGAGCTTCGATAGCCGTTGTCAGGGCCGGTGCCCTGGCCGCCGATGAGATTTCGCTGATCTCTGCGATCAGCGCCTTGGCCGCAACCCCGCCATCCTTTACCACCTTGCGCATCACTAGGTCGATGGCCTGAATGCCATTGGTGCCCTCGTAGATCGGCACGATCCGGGCGTCACGGAGATGCTGGGCGGCACCGATCTCCTCGATATAGCCCATACCGCCATGCACCTGCACACCGAGCGAGGCGGTCTCTACGCCGACATCCGCGCCGAATGCCTTGGCCATGGGAGTCAGCAGGGCTTCGCGTGCTCTGGCCGCCGCGCGCCGTGCTGGATCCATCTCGCGCTGAGCACGATCGATGGCGACGCCGCAGCTAAAGGCGATGGCGCGAGCGGCAAAAACCGCGCTGCGCATATCCAGCAGCATCCGCTGAACATCCGGATGCTGGATTATTGGGGCCATGGCGTCGTCGCCTGCGCGGCCCTGCCGCCGGTCGCGAGCATAGGCATAGGCCCGCTGAGTGGCGTGTTCGCCCACGCCTACGCCTTGCAGGCCTGTGGCGAGACGGGCCCGGTTCATCATGGTGAACATGCAGGCGAGGCCCTCGTTCTCGCGCCCGATCAGCCAGCCGATCGCGCCTTTGCTGTCGCCATAGGATATCGAGCAGGTCGGGCTGGCATGGATCCCCAGCTTGTGTTCGAGCCCGGTGCAGCGGAAGTCATTGCGCTGGCCGAGGTTTCCGTTGGCAGCAGGGATGAACTTCGGCACCAGGAACAGTGAAATACCGCGCGTGCCCGCGGGGGCATTAGAAAGTCGGGCCAGCACGAGGTGCACGATATTCGGCGACATATCGTGGTCGCCATAGGTGATGTAAATCTTGTTACCGAAGAGGCGGTAGGTGCCGTCGCCGACAGGTTCGGCGCGTGTGCGCAACGGCGAAAGGTCGGAGCCTGCTGATGGCTCCGTCAGGGCCATTGCAGCGGTCCATTCGCCACGAATCAGCCGAGGCAGGTAGAGGTTTTTGAGGTCGTCGCTGGCATGGGCCGCGATGGCCTCGGCCGCGCCCTGGGTCAGAACCGGGCAGAGTGAAAAGGCCATGTTAGCGGCATTCCACATTTCCATGATCGCCGCCCCGACGCTCGTGGGCAGGCCCATGCCGCCGTGTTCTGGGCTAGCGTCGACCCCGCTCCAACCGCCTTGGCACCAGGCCTCGTAAGCGGCGGCGAAGCCCGGCGCTACGGTCACGCCAAGCTCGGTCAGTTTCGCGCCTGCGCGGTCGCCTGGAATGTTCAGCGGGGCCAGCAGGCCCTGCGCCGCCTTGCCGGCTTCTTCCAGCAGGGCGCTCAGCAGGTTGTCATCTAGCTCGCCCGCTAAACCATCCGTGATCAGGTCACCCAGACCCGCCATGGACTTGAGCACAAAACGAATGTCGGCGACCGGCGCGACATAGTCCATGACGTTACGCCCTAAAGGTTTTCGCGACGATAGTGGACCGTCAGCGATGCGCAAAGGCGGATCAACAGCCCGCGTCCCAACCAAAGCCACGATCGCCACAAAATCCGCCGCGCCGTCGCGCGCCCTCATGGTTGACGTCCAAAATTGACGTAGCGGTCGGGCAAGACCATCGGGCCATCCAATGGAGATACCGCCGTGACCAATTTTGCCTATGCGCCGCAAACTGTGATCCTGCCCAAGCGGCCCGCTTTGGACGCCATCCGATATGGCGGGGTGCTCACCGTCTGGCTTGGGCTGACCGCCCTTTATCCTAGTCTGGGCATGGATATTTATCAGCGACGGCGGGCGGATTCTCCGCTGCGGCGCCGAAGTGACCAAAGAATCCCCAGCCAAATCGCGGAATCACAGGCCAGATGAGCCTTTTTAGTGCGAAAGGCCCGTGACACGGGGCATTTCGCTGGGCAGGGTGACACAGCGATTCTTTTTCTTAGGGAGAACCCTCGATGAACACCACTGACCTGGCCGGCGTTGTAGCCAATCAAGACTCCAAAATCACCAAGACCCAAGCCAAGGCTCTGGTCGACGCCGTTTTCGCGGCGATCACGGAAGCGGCCAAGAAGGGGGAGGAAGTCTCCCTGCCGGGCTTTGGCAAGTTCAAGGTTCAGGCCAAGCCGGCCCGTACCGGCCGTAACCCCTCGACCGGCGCGACGATCCAAATCGCCGCTTCCAAGAAGCTGTCGTTCCAGGCCGCCAAGGCCCTGAAGGACGCCCTCGCGAAATAAAACGTGACGGATACGCCTGCGCCGACCCTAGACGACGCGCGGGCGGTCCTAGCCACCACCTTCGGACATAAGAATTTCCGCGGCCTGCAAGAGCCGGTCATTTGTGAAATCCTGGCTGGGCGAAATGCCTTAGCCGTCTTGCCGACAGGCGGTGGAAAAAGTCTTTGCTACCAGATCCCCAGCCTGCTTCGCCGCGGGCTGGGGATTGTCGTTTCCCCCCTGATCGCCTTGATGACCGACCAGGTAGAGGCCCTGCGCCAGGCTGGCGTGGCGGCCGCGCGGCTCGACAGCGCCATTGAACCCTATGAGCGTGAGGAGGCCTGGCGTCTCATCAACGCTGGCGAACTTGATCTGCTCTATGTGAGCCCCGAGGGCCTGATGCAGGGTGCCATGTTGGAGCGGCTCTCGTCCCTGCCCATCGCGCTCGTCGCGATCGACGAAGCCCATTGCGTCAGCCAATGGGGCCATGATTTCCGCCCGGAATACCGCATGCTAGGCCGCTTGGCCGAGGTCTTCCCCACGGCACCCCGCTTGGCGGTGACCGCGACGGCCGACGCCCGCACCCGCGAAGACATTGCCAAGGCGCTTCGGCTAGAAAATGCGGCTCATTTTGTCGATAGCTTCGCCCGACCCGAACTGAGCCTGACGGCAGAACGCAAGACCGGACGGGGGGCAGCACGGGTGCTGGAACTGGTCCGTGAACGGCGGGGCCGCAGTGGCATCGTCTACGCCGGCTCACGCGAAGGAACAGAGACCTTGGCCGCCAGCCTCGTCGCCGCCGGCATCCCCGCCGCAGCCTATCATGCCGGGCTGGATAAGGCGGTGCGGGCAGAGCGCCTGCGCAAGTTCTTGGCCGAAGACGAGGCGGTGATGGTGGCGACCGTCGCCTTTGGCATGGGCATCGACAAACCCGACGTCCGCTTTGTGATCCACGCCGACGCCCCGGCCTCGATCGAGGCCTATTGGCAAGAGGTTGGCCGCGCTGGCCGTGACGGGGCTCCCGCCGAGGGTATCTCGCTCTATTCGTCGGCCGACATGGCCTTTACCGCGCGCCGTATCGAGGGGCGCGAGGTCGACGACGCCGTCAAACAGACCCAGGGGCGCAAGCTGCGCCAGCTCTACGCCATGCTCGACGGTGCAGGCTGCCGCGCCGCTGCTGTGCGCCGCTATTTCGGTGAGGCCGATGTTGAGCCCTGCGGTGGGTGCGATATCTGCGTATCGCCCCCTGAGCGTCGTGACGCCACGACGGCGGCGCAAAAGGCACTGTCGGCTGTCCAGCGCCTGGGCGGACGCTTTGGCCGAGGGCGGCTGATCGATCACCTGCTCGGGAAAACTAAAGATGTCAGTGACTATGAGGCGGGTCTGACAACCTATGGGATCGGTCAGGAGCTTAGCGCCGTCCAATGGCGCGATCTCGTCGACCAGCTGCTTTTCGATGGCCTGCTGCGCGAAGACCCGAATGACGGCCGCCCGTTGATCGGACTGGGTGAAGCCTTGGTGGTTAAGGCGGTCTATCGCGGCGAGGTCACTGTCTATGTTCGGGACCGACCGACGGCGGTGGGCAAGCCCGCAAGGTCTCCAAAGGTGCGGGGCGCGGGGGTGGAAGTCTCACCATCAGATCGCGCCCTGTTCGATGCCCTGCGCGCCTGGCGTCGCGCCGAGGCCGCCAGGCAGGGCGTACCGCCGTATGTGATTTTCGCCGACCGCACGCTTGCGGCGATCGCCTCGACACGCCCCGGTTCGCTGCGTGCGCTGGAAGGGCAGACGGGCGTTGGCCAGGTCAAGCTCACGCATTACGGCGCAGCGGTGCTTGAGGTGGTGTGCGGCTTCGCCCCGGCGGCGTGACATTCGCTGCGACGGGTTGCCCACCCTATGGCTCGGGTCTGGCGTTAAGCCGCCGGGCGCGCAATGATGGTGTTTCTGATCGGGAGGAGACCAGCAAATGGACCTAAACCAAAAAATGCCGCCAGAAGCGGTTGAGCTGTACACCCAGTTTATCCACGGCGAGATTAGCCGCCGGAAGTTCATTGACGGATTAAAGGCCTATGCCGTGCTCGGCATGACGGTCTCCGCCATGATGACAGCCCTGATGCCCAAATATGCCGAGGCGCAGCAGATCCGGAAGGATGATGAGCGCATCAAGGCCGGCTATGTGACCATCCCCTCGCCGGACGGCAACGGCACCATCCGTGGCTACTTTGCGCGCCCCAACAGCGCCGACACCCGCGATGCCATGCCGGCCAAGTTGCCGGGCGTTATCGTTATCCATGAGAATCGCGGCCTGAATCCGCATACTGAGGACGTGGCCCGCCGTTTCGCCCTGGAGAACTTCAACGCCTTTGCGCCTGACGCCGTGACCTCGCTCGGTGGCTATCCGGGCGACGACTACAAGGGCGGCATGATGTTTGCCAAGATCGACAAGCCCAAGCTGACCAACGACTTCATCGCTGCGGCGAAGTGGCTGAAAAACCGTCCGGACAGCAACGGTAAGATCAACGCGACGGGCTTCTGTTTCGGCGGTGGCGCTTCCAACCAGCTGGCCGCGCTGCTGGGTGCGGACCTGGCCGCCGCTGCGCCGTTTTATGGCGCCCCTGCCAAGCCGGAAGACGTGGCCAAGATCAAGGCCGCCATTCTGGTCAACCACGGCGCGCTGGATAAGGCCATGGCCGGCGGCTGGCCGGCTCAGGAAGCCGAGCTGAAGAAGAACAATATCCGCTATGAAGGGCACATCTGGCCCAACTCCGTGCACGGCTTCTTCAACGACGCCACGCCGGAGCGCTACAACAAGGTCACCGCCCCCCAAGCCTGGGCGCGCATGATCGAGTGGTTCAACATGTACTCACGGGACGTGGCCTAGCCTCGGCCGCCAAGGACCGGCTCTTCCTGGCCCGCGCCGGGGAGAGCCGATTGTCTGAAAGGCAATCAGTCCAGCGCGAACGATAGCCGCGCAAGGCTTCCCTCACGCCCGAAGGCGACCAGGGTGCTGGCTAGGTCTGGGGCAGGCGATCCCTTGCCCAAAACCCCGCGAAGGGCCGGGCCGAACTTGCCGATGCCCACCTGTTCGGCGGCGGCGAAGTCTCGGATCAGCTGTTCCAGCGTCGGGACGGTCCAGTCCTCAACGTCGCGCAATGTATCGCGCAGCCGTGCCAGACGCTCGGAAACCTCAGCCGTCAGCAGGCCCGCCGTTTTCGGATCGAGCGGGGCATCATCGGCCGTCAAGGCGAAGCCGACCAGATTGGCCAGCTCGATCAGGGTCGAAGCCCCTTCCTTGATCAGTGGGATCACGCTGATCAGACGGTTGAGCAAGGCCCCATCGGATTGGATGCCGCGAGCCTGGAGCACCGGCGCAATCAGCCCTGCCAGGCGCAGGTCGCCCGCTTCGCGGATGTAGTGCCGGTTGATGAAGTTCAACTTGTCCCAGTCCAGGCGCGCCGGGCTGCTGACCACGTCCTTGATATCGAACCAGTCTGCCGCCTGCTGGTCGGTGAACAGCTCGTCGTCGCCGTGGCCCCAGCCTAGGCGGGCCAGGTAGTTGCGCATCGCCTCGGGCAGGTAGCCCATCTCGGCGAATTCCCCCACGGCCTGGGCTCCGTGACGCTTAGAAAGCTTGGCACCGTCAGGCCCGTGGATCAGCGGAATGTGGGCAAACACCGGCAGGTCCCATCCCAGGGCCTGGTAGATCAGGCTTTGGCGCGCGCCGTTGCTGACGTGATCGTCACCGCGAATCACATGGGTCACGTGCATGTCGTGATCGTCAGCCACCACAGCCAGATTGTATGTCGGAGCGCCATCGGACCGCAGCAGGATCAGGTCATCGAGCTGATTGTTCTCAAACACGATGTCGCCCTTGACCAAATCGCGCAGCACTGTCTGGCCTTCGCGCGGGGCCTTCAGCCGAACAACGAAGGGCTTGTCTGGCAAAATACCGGTATGGTCACGCCAGGGCGAACGCACAGAACGGCCTTCAGCGCGCGCCAGGGTGCGCTCGACATCCAACTCCTCGGTTGTCATGTAGCAGCGGTAGGCACCGCCTCTGGCCAGCATGTCTTCCACCACCTCGCGGTGCCGGTCGGCGCGGGTGTTTTGGAAGATGGGCTCTTCGTCGGCTTCCAAACCCAGCCAGGCCATGCCCTCGAATATAGCGGCGACCGCACCTTCGGTGGAGCGTTCCCGGTCGGTATCCTCGATTCGGATGAGGAATTTACCGCCCAGCCGCTTGGCGAACAGATAATTGAACAGTGCCGTGCGTGCTGTGCCGATGTGCATATAGCCCGTCGGCGAGGGGGCGATGCGGGTGACGACTGAGGGGCTGGACATGAGCTGGGCCTCTAGCATGTTGCGACACCTGATCGCCAGCAAAGCAAAACGCGTGACGGTTTTAAGATTCTGGTGACCGACGCAGTCTTTAACTCTCTCCATGAAAACGGCTCGAGCCCCTGCATTCGATCATGGTGCCGCCCTACGGGTGCCGTCGCCGCACGACCACAAGCACTGGACCCAGCTGTGTTGCTGGCTGGGCGAGGACGGCCAAATCGTCGAGCCCATGGGCCATATACGGGTGTTTACCGCCTCTGGCTGGGCCATGGCGCGGCCCGGCGACTGGATCGTGCTTTCGGTAACCGGTGAATTTCATGTCACCCATGCCGGAATTCGCGGTCTGAACGCCTAGGCTGTTGCGGCCTTGCGGCCGTCCTTGATGGCCGCGTTGATTGTCGCCGCTGTTCAGATCATAGCATCCGCCCAGGCATAGACGGGAGCTGACCATGGGGCATGAACGGATAACGCTGCGCACGCAGGACGGCGATTGTCCGACGCATGTGTTCACGCCCTCGGAATCCCTGGCGAGCACGGGCCCCTGGCCCGCGGTTATCTTCTACATGGACGGGCTGGCGATCCGCCCGGCCCTGCTGGGTATGGGCCAAAGACTAGCGGACCTGGGTTATGTGGTCCTGCTGCCGGATCTATTTTATCGGGCCGGTGCCTATGCAGAGATGGACCCTAACGTCGCGTTCGCCAGCCCCGAAGGCCGCGCGGCGCTGATGCCCTTGTTTGCCTCGACCGACAATAAAAGGGCCTCGCAGGACACCCATTCTTTCATCGACCACATCGACAGTCGGTCCGACGTGCGCGGCAAGGCGATCGGGGTCACTGGCTACTGCATGGGGGGCGGCATGGCCCTTTCCGCCGCCGGGACCTATCCTGACCGCATTGCGGCGGCAGCGAGTTTCCACGGCGGACGCCTTGCGACCGATGCCGAGAACAGTCCGCACCTGATGGCCCCGACGATCAGAGCCCGCGTCTATGTTGCGGGTGCTGATAATGATGCGAGTTATCCGCCTGAAATGGCGGAAAAGCTTGAGGCGGCCTTTACTGCCGCTGGGGTCGACCATCGCTGCGAAATTTACGCGGGTGTATCGCACGGTTGGACCATGCCCGACTTCTCAGTGTTCAATGAAGCCGCCGCCGAACGACACTGGACCGAGCTCGCGGCACTGTTCCAGGCGACCTTGTGCTAGGGCGAGGCCAAGTCTGCGCCCCGCCCGCAACATCCCCAGGCTTCAGCATCGTCGCGCTTTGGGAATAGCCTAGACCCGCGCGGTAACCGTCGCCCGGCGCTCCAACTTGCCCCAGCCGACGTGAGGTCCGCGCACTGCGGTGATTGGCCTCACCAGGCGGCGACGGACCCGTCGCTTCGCGGATCGGCGGCACCTTCCAAGGTTCCGTCAGCGTGGCGGACCAAGGCCCCGGCGTGGCCCATGGTCGAGGTGAACGGAGCCATCATCTCTGTGTCGTGGCCAGCAGTCTTCAGGGCGGCGATGACGCTCATATCGAAGCGGTCCTCGAGTTTCAGGGTGACGCTTTCTGCACCCCAGGTCTTGCCAAGCAGCCAGCGGGGCGCAGTCACGGCCTGTTGCAGACCCTGGCCATACATCGCGTAACGGCTGAACACGGCAGCCTGGGTCTGGGGTTGGCCCTCTCCACCCATGGTGCCGTAGACCATTGTCCGGCCGTCATCGAAACGGGCCAAGGCGGGATTGAGGGTTTGGAACGGCTTGCGGCCGGGCTTGAGCGCATTCCAGCCGCCTTCTGTCAGCTTGAAACTCGAGCCGCGGTTTTGCCAAACGATGCCGCTCTGAGGCAGCACAACCCCCGCGCCGAATTCGAAATAGGTGCTCTGAATTGCACTGATGGCGCAGCCTTCGCTGTCGATAGCCCCAAACCAAACCGTATCACCGGTCGCCGCCGGCTGTGGCCAGGGAAGGGCGCGTGCCATGTCCACCTTCGCAGCCATGGCGTCTAGGGCGATGCTGTCGTCTAAGAAGGCCTGCGGATCGATCTGCATATAGGTCGGGTCGCCGACATAACGGTCGCGCACAATGAAGGCCTGTTTTGTGGCTTCCACCAGGCCATGCACATGGTCGAACCCTTCAGCCACACCCACGCCCAGCCGCTCAAACAGCCCCAGGATCATCAGCGAAGCGAGGCCCTGTGTCGGCGGCACCATATTGAACAGGTTGGCCCCGGTCAGGCGCAATTTAAGGGGTACGCCGGTCCAGCTCTGATGCGCCTGCAGGTCCGCAAGCGTCACGGGCGAACCGGCGGCTTTAAGATCGGCAGCCAGATCGCGGGCCAGTGCACCGCGATAGAAGCTGTCCAGGCCATCGGCGGCGAGGCGGTCCAGGGTCCGCGCCAGGGCAGGCTGTTTCAGAATTTCGCCCGCCGAGGGGGTATTGCCGCCAGGCAGGTATAAATCGGCGAATCCGGACACGGTTTCCAGTTCGGCGCGCTTCGCGCCCAGCGTTTCCTCGAATCCCGAGGTCAGCACCACCCCATCGCGCGCGTGCGTGATGGCGTCTTCCAAAAGGCGCGCCAGAGGCAGGCGGCTAGGTCCGGTTGCTAGCATGGCCTGCCAGCCCGAGAGGGTTCCGGCAACCGTGTTGGCCGCAAGGGGGCCGCGGCTTGGAACCGCCACTAAACCAGCCTTGCGGTAGAGGTCGAGGTCGACGCTGCCGCCGGCCCTGCCGCAGGCGTCGATCGCTACTGGCGCACGCCCGGGTTGGGAGAGGATCCAAAAGCTGTCGCCACCAAGGCTGTTCATGTGCGGGTAGACCACCGCAATGGCAGCGGCGATGGCGACGGCGGCGTCTACCGCCGTCCCGCCATCCTGCAGCACACGAAGCCCAGCCTGACTGGCCAGGTGATGCGGGGAAACGGCCATGCCGCGGCGGCTGCGTGTGGAATGAAGCATGCTCGTACCTTTAGCAGGGTCGTTCACTCGCCAAGCAGGAAAGTCTTTTGTGAAATAATATCCTCGCCGATGTCGCTCAAAGCGGTACCCCTATGCAAACCTAGGCCGCACGGAAACGCAATGGTGGCCCTCATATGCTTGTGATCCCGGCTGAAGCTGAGGCAGGACGGCGCGCGATGGCGCGTTGCGACTGGCTTGGTGGCGGCAACGCGCTGGCACCTTACAACGTGCCGATCTTGATCAATCCCTACGGCTATTCGGTCTAGAGGCGGGTAATGTTGCAGCGCGTATTCAAAGTCCTCGACCCCCTTCTGGTCGTTCTGGTCAGTGTCGTCCTGCTGGCCAGCTTCCTGCCGTGCCGTGGTGCGTTCGCCCATTTTATGGGTTATGTCACCGACTTCGCGATCGGCCTGTTGTTCTTTACCCACGGTGCCAAGCTATCGCGTGAGGCGGTATTTTCGGGCATCGGCCACTGGCGCCTGCACCTGCTGGTCCTGGCGAGCACCTTTATCCTGTTTCCCCTGCTGGGTCTGGGTGCGCGGGCGCTGATCGAATCGTTCGTCAACCCGACGATCCTCGCGGGCGTGGTGTTCCTCTGCCTGCTTCCCTCCACCGTGCAGTCTTCGATTGCGTTCACGGCCATCGCGGGCGGCAACCTGCCGGCGGCAATTTGCAGCGCCACCCTGTCGAACATCCTGGGCGTGTTCATCACACCGGCCTTCGTCGGCATTTTTCTGAGCACAGGCGGCGGGGTAGGCGGCAACGGTGCCGGCGCAGCCGATGCGATCAAGAGTATCGCCGAGCAGCTATTGCTTCCATTCATCGCCGGGCACCTGTGCCGGCCGTTGCTGGTGGGCTTTCTCAACCGGTTTAAAAAACAGGTCGCCATGGTCGACCGGACGTCGATCCTGCTGGTGATCTACACCGCCTTTAGCGCGGCTGTGGTCGAGGGCATCTGGCACAAGCTGACCGGTCAGGACTTCATGGCCGTACTGATCATCGATGTTGTTATCTTGGCAGTGGTGGTGGTCGCGACCACTGTCGCCGGCAAGGCGCTGGGTTTCTCACGCGAGGACCAGATCTCGATCGTGTTCTGCGGCAGTAAGAAAACCCTGGCCTCTGGCGTGCCTATGGCGGGGGTTCTGTTTCCAGCCCCGATGGTGGGGGCGATCATCCTGCCGTTGATGCTGTTCCACCAGATGCAACTGATGCTGTGTGCGGTGTTGGCGCGGCGCTATGCGGCGGAAGGCGAGCGCATCGCCGCCGCCCTCGCCCCGGTCGATACTGACGCGGCGAAGGCTGTGGAGCAGTAGCCTAGTTCAGTCGCGCCGCGATCTTGTCGGCACCGGCCTTGGCGCAGGTCTCGTCTTGAGTGCTGGGGTTGGCACCGCCAACGCCGATGGCACCGATCAGCGTACCACCGACCATCAGGGGCACGGCACCGGCGCGGGCCATCTGGGTCGCGTCCTTAGCGACCTCGGCCGCATAGGCCGGGTCCTTTTCGGCCTGGGCCTGCGATACCGACGAGGCGTGGCCGGTCTTGATCACATTCAGCGCCTTGGCGGTCGAAGACGTGACCGGTCGCATCCCGGCACCATCGGCGGCCAGCAGCACTTTCTGAATGCCTGCCGAGTCCAGTACGGTCGCGCTGACCTTGAACCCGGCCTTGTCGCAAACCGCCAGGGCCTCCTGCGCAGCTTCCATAGATAGGGCCAGGCTGGGGCCGCGGGCGGGCGGGGCCAAGCCTGCGGGGCGGGGCGCAGCCGGGGTTGCGGGTGCCTGGGCCATGGCGGCTCCGGCCAGCATCACGGCACCGCTGAGGCAAGCGAGGGTCGGAATAAGTTTCATGAGGTGATCCTTTGCGGATATCTTTGTAGGCGGGATTTGTCTGGGCATCGAAATGCAGCAGGCGATTTTCGACTATTCAATCACGCTGCGTCCAGAGGCTTTTGGAAACGGCTGCGATCTTCGGTTGTGACCGCGCTGGGCAGTTTAGCTGAATTCCAACGAACCATGACGCCGCTTAGCGGCAACTTTCGCATATTTGGGAGGGATTCATGACAGGCGTTCTCGAAGGCAAGGTGGTTCTGGTCACCGGGGCGGGCGGCGGCATCGGCAAGGCCTGCGCCCTGCTGGCCGCGGCCCAGGGGGCCTGTGTCGTGGTCAACGACTTGGGCGTGGCCGTTTCGGGTCAGGGAGCGAGCGAAGGGCCGGCGCACCAGACCGTTGCCGAAATTATCGCCGCTGGCGGGCGTGCGGTAGCCAATACCGACAGCGTGGCCGACCGCGCGGCGGCCGCGCGAATGGTCGAGCAGGCTGTCGATGAATTTGGCGGCCTTTATTCTGTAATTAATCCAGCCGGCTTTCTGCGCGACGGCATGTTCCACAAGATGGATCCGCAGGACTGGGACGCGGTGCTGGCCGTGCACCTAGGCGGTGCCTTTAACCTGGCCCGTGCCGCTGTGGGCCATTTTCGGGATCAGGGCGAAGGCGCTTTCGTCTTCTTCAGTTCCACCAGCGGCCTAATCGGCCAGGCCGGGCAGGCTAACTATGCGGCGGCCAAGATGGGCGTGGCGGGGCTGTCACGTATCCTGGCGATAGAGGGCAAGTTCAAGGGCGTGCGGAGCAACGTCGTTTCGCCGTTTGCCTGGACCCGCATGATTGACACCATCCCGCTAGATCAGGCTGACGAGGCCACCGCCCAGTGGGTCGAGCAGATGCGTTCGCGCATGCGGCCCGAGCAGGTCGCCCAGCTGGCCGTGACCCTGGCCTCACCGGCCGCCAAGGCCGTGACCGGCCAGGTGTTCGTTGCGCGAGGCAATGAGATCATTCTGATGAGCCAGCCACGGCCCTTGCGTAGCGTGACCGAGGAAAACGGCTGGTCACCCCAGACGATTGCTGAGCGCGCCCTGCAGGAACTGTCGGCGGACTTCTACAGTCTGGAGAATCAGGCCGAGGTGTTTCACTGGCCGCCGCCGTAGATGT
>CAISYT010000048.1 GCA_903889785.1 uncultured Caulobacterales bacterium | reverse complement strand
CGTGCCGTCGAGATCGAAGACAATCGTGGTACCTATTAGGTCTGGCAGATCATGCATGATCGCCGCCTTTCGGCTAAAGGGAACTTTAGTGCAAGCAGCAGGCAGCCGAGTCGCCGCCGATGGAACGCCTATGACCGCACGCGCCGCCGTTATTCTCGCCGCCGGACAGGGCACGCGTATGCGCTCGCCCACGCCCAAGGTGTTGCATCTGCTCGCCGGGCGCACCCTGCTGGACCACGCCATCGATGCCGCCCAGGCCATGGGCTGCGAGAAGATCGTTGTGGTGGTTGGAATTCACAGCCCGGCGGTGGGCGAGAATGTGAAAAAACGCCTGGGTGCCGAGGCTGTGGCGATCCAGGACCCGCCGCTGGGCACGGCCCACGCCGTGCTGGCCGCCAAGACGGCCCTGGCGGGTTTCGATGGCGATGTGGTGGTGACCTATGCCGACTGCCCGCTGTTACGGGCCCCCGCTGTGCTGCCGCTATTCGACCTGCGCGAGACAGGCGCGGACCTAGCCGTGCTGGGCTTCGTAGCCCGCGACCCAGGCGATTACGGTCGGCTGATCATCGACCCGCAAGGTACGTTACTGCGCATTGTCGAGGCCAAGGAGGCCGACGCCAATGTGCTCGCGATTAAGTACTGCAACAGCGGCGTGCTGGCGGCCGACCGGGCTTTGCTGTTCGACCTGCTCAGCCAAGTCACCAATGAGAACAGCAAGGGCGAGTACTACCTGACCGATATCGTCGGCCTGGCCCATGGCCGAGACCTGCATACCCGCGCTGCCATGGCGCCGGAATTGGCGGTGCAAGGGGTCAATAGCCAGGCAGAGCTGGCCGCCGCCGAGGCCATCTGGCAGGGCAGTCGCCGCCGCGACGCTCTGGATGCTGGCGTGGCGATGAGCGCCCCGCAGACGGTGTTCCTCTGTTGGGACACCAAGATTTCCGCCGGCGTTACCCTTGAACCCAACGTTGTATTCGGGCCCGGCGTCACGGTTGAGGCTGGGGCGCAGATCAGGGCTTTCAGCCATCTGGAAGGGGCTCACGTGCGCGAAGGGGCAATCATCGGCCCCTACGCTCGCCTGCGGCCGGGAGCGGACATCGGTGCGGGCGCCCACATCGGCAACTTCGTCGAGGTGAAGAAGGTCAAGATTGGCACGGGCGCGAAGGCCAACCACCTCAGCTATCTGGGCGATGGCAGCGTGGGGGCAGGGGCGAACATCGGGGCCGGCACCATCTTCTGCAACTACGACGGCTTCGAGAAGTTCGACACCCATGTGGGCGAGGGGGCCTTCATCGGCTCTAATAGCCTGTTGGTCGCGCCGGTCAGCGTGGGCGACCGGGCCATGACCGGCACCGGATCGGTGATCACAAAAGACGTCGAAGCCGACGCACTGGCGCTTGGGCGCGCGGCCCAGCTCAATAAGCCCGGCTGGGCCAAAGCCTTCCGTGCGGGCAAGGAGGCGAAGAAAGCCGAATGACTTCCGCCGGTTCACTCGAACCCGATGGGCAAAAACGCATAGCTGGCGAGGCCGCCGCCGCCTTGATCGAGTCGGGGCAGGTCGTGGGGCTAGGCACGGGCTCGACCGCCGCCCATTTCGTGCGGGCCCTAGCGGCGCGGAATATCGACATCCGCGGTGTGCCGACCTCTGAGGCTACGGCCGCCCTGGCGCGCGAGCTTGGCTTGATCGTGATTGGCGTGGACGAGGTCTCGGTCATCGACATTACCGTCGACGGGGCCGACGAAATCGGGCCTGAGCTGGAGTTGATCAAGGGTGGTGGTGGGGCGCTGTTGCGCGAGAAATTGGTCTGGGAGGCCAGTCGCCGCTGCGTGGTCATCGCCGATGCCGGTAAGGCGGTGAAGCGCCTGGGTGCCTTTCCCCTGCCCGTCGAGGTGGCGGCCTTCGCCTATAAGGGCACATCGCGTCGCATCTGCGACGTCCTGGCTGACGCCGACATTGCCATGGTCCCCAAGTTACGCAAGCAGGGCGGCGAGCCGTTCCGTACCGATGGCGGAAACCTGATTTATGACATTGATTGCGGCGCTATCGCTGATCCCTGGGCCTTGGCGGAGGCGCTGAAAGGCGTGACCGGCGTTGTCGATCATGGCCTGTTCCTGGGCTTGGCCGACCTGGCTCTCATCGGCGGGGCCGACGGCCGTGTGACTGAACTTCTGCCGTGAGGGCGTAATGAGCCAGACCTACCACTACGACCTCTTTGTGATCGGTGCCGGTTCGGGCGGTGTGCGCGCCGGACGGCTGGCGGCGATGACCGGTGCGCGCGTGGCGGTGGCCGAGGAATATCGCGTCGGGGGAACCTGTGTGGTGCGCGGCTGTGTGCCCAAGAAGTTTATGGTCTATGCCTCTGAATATTCAAACCATTTCTTATTATCAGAGAGCTACGGTTGGAGCCCTGTCTTGGCGACGTTCGACTGGACGCGGTTCATCACCGCCAAGGACGTTGAGATCGCTCGGCTGTCGGGCCTCTATGTCGCCAACCTGAGCAAGGCGGGGGCCAGGCTGCTGTACGGGCGCGCCGTGCTGAAAGACGCCCATACCATTGAGATGACGGGCGACGATGCTGGCACCTATACCGCTGAACGAATTCTGATCGCGACCGGCGGGCGGCCGGTCAAGCCGACGGCGCTGGATGGGATTGAGCACGCGATCACCTCGGAAGAAGCCTTCCATCTGCCCGAGCTGCCCAAGCGCGTAACCGTTGTTGGCGCTGGCTATATCGCCGTTGAATTTGCAGGAATTTTCAATGGCTTGGGATCAGAAGTTACGATTATTTATCGCGGCGAGAATATACTGCGCGGTTTCGATGACGACGTGCGCCGGCATGTGGCCGAAGAGATGGAAAGGCGCGGTATCCGCATCATCCTGGGCAGTACCCACACGCGGATCGAGAAGACGGACACCGGCCTGGTCAACCACCTTAGCAATGACACGGCCTTCGAGACCGATCAGGTGATGTTCGCTACCGGGCGCGCGCCCTATGTTGGCGGCCTGGGTCTGGACGCGGCCGGGGTGGCGCTGAACGCCGTCGGCGCCGTGCAGGTCGATGACTATTCCAGAACCAATGTCGCCAATATCTGGGCCGTGGGCGATGTGACCGACCGCATCAACTTGACGCCCGTGGCGATCCGCGAGGCTGCAGCCTTCGTCTCCACCGAATTTCACCGCAAGCCGATGAGCTTCGAGCACGCTGATGTCGCCACCGCCGTGTTCTCCCAGCCGCCGATTGGCACCGTGGGATTGAGCGAGGGCGATGCGCGGAAACAATACGGCGAGGTGGATATCTACATGTCGCGGTTCCGGCCGATGAAAACTTCCTTCGCCAGCAAGGCGGAGCGGGCGCTCGTCAAACTGGTGGTCGAGCCCGACAGTGACCGCATCCTGGGCGTTCATGTGGTGGGTCCCGATGCGCCGGAGATTATCCAGATGGCCGCTGTCGCCCTGAAACTGGGCGTCACCAAGGCGCAGTGGGACAGCACCTGCGCGGTGCATCCCACCCTGGCGGAGGAGTTGGTCACCCTGCGCGAGAAATCCACGCCGACGGGGCTTAGCTTCGGCTGATGAGCCTGGCGAGGGAGCGTGGCGACAGGAAGGCGACCGCCGCGCGCTGGAGCGGGCATGGGCTGCTGTTTATCCTGGGCTGGATTCCATTGGTCGCATACCTGGCGCCGCTGGGATTTTCGCCCCTGGTCGGGCTAGGCGGTCTCATCGCGGTGCCGCTGCTGATCAAGGATCGACGGATCGACCTGTGGCCACTGGTGATCCTGGCGCTCGTCCTGGCCTGGATGACCCTGAGCTATCTGTGGAGCCCATTCCACTCCAGCAAGCTGCCGAACGCCATCGCCTTGAAGCTGCTGTTCCAGATTGCCGGGGGGTTATCGATGGTCGCCGGCCTCGCCGCCTTGCCGCCGCATCTGGCCCGGCGCGGCGCGGTGATCCTAGCGGTGGGCTTGGCCTTGCTGTCGCTGCTGCTGATCGTCGACGCCCTGGCCGGGGCGGGAATTTACCAAGCGTTGAAGGTGATGATCGGCCAGCCGATCCGGCCCGATCTGGCCCGGCGCAACATCGCTGGGGCCGCCTATGCCCTTGCCCTGCTGTTCTGGCCCGCCGCCCAGGCAGCCAGCCGCCTGGACTGGCGCGTGGCCATTGTTCCGCTAGCGTTGATGGCCGGCGGAGTGTTGGCGGCCGAACGCCTCTTGGGGGCTGATGCGCCGCTCTACGCCTTGATTGCGGGTGCGGGGGTCTGGCTGGCGGTTCGGTGGATCGGCTCTGCCGCCGCGCGGCTGTTGCTTGCGCTGGGCGTGGCCCTATTCACCCTGGCCCCGCTGCTGATCTTAGAGTCCCTGCGGAACGGTACGATCGCCAAGCTACATCAGCATGTGGCCGACTCATGGGCGGCCCGGCTGGATATCTGGAGTTTCGCGGCTGCCATGACCGCCCACCATCCGTTACGGGGCTGGGGCATCGACGCCAGCCGTACCTTCGGCATCGCTATACCGCTGCATCCGCATAATGCCGCCCTGCAGATATGGCTTGAGCTCGGCGCCCCGGGTGCAGCCCTAGCGGCTGCCCTAACCGGTTGGATTGCCGCCACCCTAGCGGTGCTGGCCCGCGCTAACCCCTCACAAGCGGCTGCGGGGGCAGGGGCCTTAACCGCCTATCTGATCATCGGCGGCATCAGCTTTGGCGTGTGGCAAGAATGGTGGGTGGCCCTGGGTTTTCTGACCGTCGCCACCCTCGCCATGCTGCGCCGGGCCTGGCCTTCGGCCTAGGCGGCAACCTATGCTGCCAATCGCTGCCCTTTGCCTCACTCGTCACTTTGTACTAAAAACGCCGGCTTCGTTGGAAACGCCCCCATGACCTCTCGCTGGACCCCGTCGTCCTGGCGGTCTTTGCCCGCCAAACATATTCCGAGCGACTATCCTGAACCCGCCGCCATAACTGCGGTGGAAGCGGAACTGCGCCGAATGCCGCCGCTGGTGTTTGCCGGCGAGGCGCGTCGACTGAAGTCGCAGTTGGGCGAAGTCGCGCAAGGCCGTGCCTTCCTGTTGCAGGGCGGTGATTGTGCTGAGAGCTTCAAAGAATTCGCCGCCGACAATATCCGCGATACGTTCCGGCTGATCCTGCAAATGGCCGTGGTGCTGACCTTCGCCGGCGGAAAGCCGGTTGTGAAGGTGGGCCGTATGGCGGGACAGTTCGCCAAGCCGCGCTCTAGCCCGGTTGAGGTCAAGGATGGCGTGGAGCTGCCATCCTATCGCGGGGATAACATCAACGGCATGGGCTTTTCGGCGCAGGAGCGCGCGCCCGATCCGCAGCGCCTGCTTAAGGCCTATGGTCAATCTGCTGCGACCCTGAACCTGCTACGGGCCTTCGCGACCGGCGGCTATGCGGATCTGCACAATGTTCACCGTTGGAACCTCGGCTTTGTCGAGCACAGCCCGCAGGGCGCGCGCTACCGCGAACTGTCCAACAAGATCAGCGAGACGCTGAATTTCATGGACGCCATCGGCGTCAACAGCGTCAGCAATCCGGCCCTGCATCAGGTCGAATTCTTCACCAGTCACGAAGCACTTCTGCTGGGCTACGAAGAAGCCCTGACGCGCGTCGATTCTACCAGTGGCGACTGGTATGACACCTCGGCACATTTGGTCTGGATCGGCGAGCGCACCCGTCAGCTGGACGGGGCGCACATCAACTTCTGCCAGGGGATCAAGAACCCGATTGGCATAAAGGTCGGCCCGACGGTCGAGCCCGACGAGCTGATCCGGCTGATCGATGCGCTCAATCCGCAGAATGAGGCTGGCCGCCTGACGTTGTACGGGCGGTTTGGGTCCGACAAGATCGAGGCTCGCCTGCCGGCCCTGATGGCCACGACCAAGCGCGAGGGCCGCGAGGTGGTATGGGCGATTGACCCGATGCACGGCAACACCCTGACCGCCAGCACCGGCTACAAGACCCGACCGTTCGACCGTATTCTGGCCGAGGTACGCAGCTTCATCGAGATCGCCAATGCCCAGGGCGTGCATCCGGGCGGCGTTCACCTGGAGATGACAGGCCAGAACGTGACCGAATGCACTGGCGGTGCGCGGGCGCTGAGCGATATCGATCTCGGCGACCGCTACCACACCCATTGCGACCCGCGTCTAAACGCCGACCAGGCGCTGGAGCTATCGTTCCTGATTGCCGAAAAGCTGAAGGTCGACCGTTCTGCCCCGTCGCAGGCGGCGGAATAGGACTAAACGGCCCGTCTTGCTCTAAGCCTTAACGCTGCGCGCCATCGGATCGTAGGGCACGGCTCGGCATAGACATTCGCGCGGTTCCGAACCGCAATACCGGCTTCCACTTTGCGGGAAGTGCTCGCGCGGAGGCGAGTGGATGACCTCACAGCCTTCCATCTGGCATGACCTGAAGCAACTGCTCACCCTGGCCTGGCCTGTGGTGGTTTCGCGCATCGGTTTCATGACCATGGGGCTTATCGACACCGTCGTGGTCGGTCGCTATTCGACAATGCAGCTGGGCTTTCACGCCTTGGCCTGGGCCGTCTCAGGCGTGGTGCTGACCACCGGCATGGGCCTGGTCAGCGGCGTGCAGGTGAAGACGGCACAGTATCTGGGCGAGGGTAGGCTGGGGGCCACCGGAGGGGTGCTCAGACGCGGCGTGGTCTATGGCTTTTGGCTCGGCCTAGCCTTTGCCGTGATATTCGGTTTCGGGGCCAAGGCGTTGCTGCGGGGGCTGGGGCTGGATGAGGCCTTGGTGGTCGGCGCAGCGCCGGTGCTGGTCGTCTTTGCCCTATCCTTCCCGTTCTACATGACTGAGGCCGCAGCCTCGGTCTATCTGGAAGCCCTGTCGCGCCCCAGAGTGGTGATGGCGGCGGTGCTGGCGTGCAACCTTCTGAACCTTTTGTTGGACCTGGTGCTGGTGCCGGGCCGGTTCGGCATTCCGGCGCTGGGCGCGGCGGGGGCGGCCTGGGGCACCTTTGGCGCGCGTCTGGTGATGCTCATCTGGCTTGCAGCCGCCATTGTGCTGCAGAAGGATGCCCGTTTGCTTGGGCTGTTTGCCCCGCCCCTCGACGGCCGGCTGGCGGCAATTGAACAGCGACGGATTGGCTATGGCGCTGGCGTCTCGCTGTTTGTCGAAAGCGCCGCCTTTGCCGGGCTGAGTATCATCGCCGGATGGCTGGGGGGCTTGGCCGTGGCGGGCTGGGGCATATTGCTCAATCTCTCAGCCTTGATCTTCATGCTGCCCATGGGCCTAGCCACGGCGACCGGCGTTCTGGTCGGCCGTGCCTATGGTGCTCGCGACGCTGAGGGCGTTCGCCGATTCGGATTTCTGGGCTTTGGTTTGGGCGCGGCGACCCAAACCGTGATCGCTCTAGCGGTACTGTGCATGCCGGGCCTGATCGCTGGCGTATTCACGCCCGACCCTGCCTTGCGCCAACTGGTGCAGATGGGACTGCTGCTGTGCTGTCTGTTTTTCGTTGCCGACGGGCTGCAGGTGATCGGTTCCAATGCCCTGCGGGCTCAGAGCGACATCGTGATCCCGACCGTGACCCACACCGTCAGCTATTGTCTGGTGATGTGTCCGCTGGCCTGGTGGCTGGCGATCCCGCTTGGGTTCGGCCTGCCGGGAACGCTTTGGGCGGTGGTGACGGCCAGCCTGCTGGCGGCATGCCTGTTGATGGGGCGGTTCTATCTGCTGACCCGCCGGGCGCTCTAGGCTCCCAGAATCCAGCCTTCCTCGGTCTCTACCGCGGCGATGTCAGCTTCACGGGTGCCCTTCGGTGCAGAGAAGATGGCTGCCAATTTTCCACCATCGTCCAGGCGGGCGAAATGTTCCGCTAGGGCGCGCACCTTAGCGCGGTCGGGGATCTCTGTGGCTTCGGCCTTCATATCGATCGTGGCTGCATTCACCTCGGCGATCAGCACTGACAGGGCGTCGAGATCGACTGGGGCCTTCCAGCCGGTTTGGAACGGCCAGACCTGGGCCTTGTCGCCATAGCTTTCGAGCAGGGCGCGGGCCCGCGGAATGCCCAGGATCGCATGGCCGCCGGTCGCCCCGGCACCGTAGAGCTGCCAGAGGGGCTTGGGATGGGGACTGAGCGCGGCCTCGGTGCGGCGCAAAAGCGGCGGAAGAGCGGTTTTATCGTAAACCGGCTTTGTCGAGGTCAGGGTGCGCTGGGCGTCGCGCGGCGGACAGCCCCAGAATGGCCAGGGCTGATCGGTCATCAGCCGGTTCATCTGGGCCGCATCGTTGAAGCGGCTGTTCAGGTTGGTCGGTTTGTCGCTTACCCGGTTGCCGAGGAAATTCCAAAGTCCGCGCCAGTCAGGTTGCTTTAGGTTGAGCGCTTTCGCCGTGCCCTGCGGATAGCCCAGGGCGAAGTCGAATCCGAGCAATACGCGTTGACGCAGCCGCGTCAGGTCGCCAACGGTCTTGGTCAACAAGACCATAGCCTCTTCGCGGGTGGCGGGGTTATGCGCCTCGAACTGGAGTCGGAACCGTGCATCGGGCTTGAGCACGCCAATCCATACGGAATCCTTGCCGGTGGCGGGTTTCGCCCCCGCACTCCAGCCGACCATGACATAGGCGTTGAACAGTCGTGCCACAGCGTATCTCCCAGCCGACTGCGTTCCGCAAAAGTGGAACTCTGTTTTGCGATGTGAACGCGTTCAAACCCCGGACCTGAGATCGCGATTCAACAGCCGGGCGATGCCGATCGGCCACATCGCACCCTAGGCTGTTCTACCGCCTGGGCCAAACGCGGGATAGCCGTTTTTGCTCTAGCGAGATGGTTCTGCGGCAGCACCGGTGACAACAGCGGCGGGTTCGCGGCCGCCTTCCACCGCAGGGGCCGGGACAGCCACGGAAACGGCTGCGGCTTGCGGTGCCCATGCGGACAGAACGTCGGGGCG
>CAISYT010000047.1 GCA_903889785.1 uncultured Caulobacterales bacterium | reverse complement strand
GTAGAGAATGCCAACATTGAGGTTGGAAACCACCCAGCCCGGCGCGAACGGCACAACAGCCCAACCGGCGAAGGCCAGGATCAGGCTCATAAGCGGAGCCAAGAGGAAGACCACCTTGTCGGCACCGGCAGGAATGACGATTTCCTTCAGGACGAACTTCAGGAAATCGGCAAAAGACTGCAGCAGGCCGAAAGGCCCGACTACGTTAGGGCCTTTGCGCATCTGCACGCCGGCCCAGATTTTCCGGTCAGCTAACAGGAGGAAAGCCAGGCTAAGCAGAACCCAGATAACGACGAGCAGGATGCCGCCAACGGTCAGCAGGGTCCAGGTCACGGGATTGATCATCCGCCTACTCCGCCGCCATCTTGGTGCCGGAGGCCAGGGCTGAGCATTCGGCCATGGTCACGCTGGCGCGCGCGATCGGATTGGTCAGGTGGAATGACGTGACCATATTGGCGTAGCCGCCCTTGGAGGCGACCTTGGCGTCGCCGAGCTTGGTCAGATCGACGCTGCTCGGCTTGGAGCCGGGTGCATAGTCAATCTGGCCGAAGGTCGGATGGTCAGCGAAAAGCTTGGCGCGAATCTGGTCAAGGCTGTCGTACGGCAGGGCCGAACCAAGCCGCTCGGACAGAGCCCGCAGTATGGCCCAATCTTCCTTGGCGTCGCCCTTGGGGAACACGGCCCGCTGGCCCATTTGCACCCGGCCTTCGGTGTTGACGTAGAGGCCATCTTTCTCGGTATAGGCCGCGCCCGGCAGGATCAGATCCGCCGCATGGGCACCGGCATCGCCGTGCGTACCGACGTAAATTTTGAAGGCATCGCTCTTGGAAAGGTCGAGCTCATCGGCACCGAGGAGGACTAGAACACTTGCCCCGCCCTTCTTGACCAAATCCGCCGCCGTCTTGGCACCGGCAGCCGGCACAAACCCCATATCCAGACCGCCAACGCGGCTGGCGGCGGTGTGCAGCACGGCCCAGCCGTTCCAACCGTCGCGCACAAGATTAAAGGCCTTAACCAAACCCGACAGCGCCGCCAGAGAGCCCGCATCCAAGAGAGCGCCCTGCCCGATCAGCAGCAAAGGCCGTTGGGCCAACTTAAATGCCTTGGCGAACTCAGACTTCGACTTGGCCAGCCCAGAGACCGCCGCGGCGTCATCGCCCAGGTGTTCGTAATCGTATGTCAGGTCGCCGCCTTGGCCGATCACGCCGACCGTCAGCTTTCCGGCCATCCACTGTCGGCGGATACGGGCGTTAAGCACTGGCGATTCCAACCGCGGATTGGAACCCACGATCAGCACAGCGTCGGCCTGGTCGAGGCCGTTAATGGTCGGGTTGAACAGCCAGCTTTCACGCGGGCCATCGCCAAGACCTGATCCGTCCTGACGGCAGTCGAGGCTAGCCCCCAGTGGCCCGAACAAATCCTTGGCCGCCTTCATGCTCTCGGCGTCCTGCAGGTCGCCGGCGATCACACCGATCTTCGAACCGGCACCCTTTATCTTGGCGGCGGCAATATCGAGCGCCTCACCCCAGCTGACAGGACGAAGCAGTCCGGCCGCATCGCGGGCCATCGGCTTGTCGAGGCGCTGACGTTGCAGACCGTCCACAGCATAGCGCGTCTTATCGCTGATCCACTCTTCGTTGACGTCGTCATTGACGCGCGGCAGCACACGCAGCACGGCCAAGCCACGGCTGTCGACCCGGATCGCACTGCCCAGACCGTCCATGACGTCGATGCTCTCGGTCTTCTTCAGTTCCCAGGGCCGCGCCTCAAAAGCGTAGGGGCGCGAGGTCAGGGCACCCACCGGGCACAGGTCAATCACATTGGCGGAAAGCTCAGACGTAACTGCCGCGTTCAAATAAGTCGTGATTTCAACGTCTTCGCCGCGAGAGATCAGGCCGATTTCCGGATTCCCGGCGATTTCGGTGATGAAGCGAACGCAACGGGTGCACTGGATGCAGCGCGTCATGGCCGTCTTGATCAGCGGCCCCATATATTTCTCTTCGACGGCCCGCTTGTTCTCTTCATAGCGGGTTTCATCGCGACCGTAGCCAAGCGATTGGTCTTGCAGGTCGCACTCGCC
>CAISYT010000046.1 GCA_903889785.1 uncultured Caulobacterales bacterium | reverse complement strand
GTTCCAAACATAATGCCGCTGATCAAGCTGAAGCCCGCGCTAGCGGCATGACTTTGCGTAACTTGGCTGTGGCCGGCGAACATTGGCCGCTTGAAACGCCATTCCGTATCGCCCGTGGCGTCCGTACCGAGGCCGATGTGGTCGTTGTTGCCCTGTCGCAAGATGGAACATTGGGGCGCGGTGAGGGGGCCCCGATCGCTCGCTATGGCGACAGCGTCGAGCGCTGCGTCGCGGAACTCGAAGCCCTGCGCGGCACCATAGAGGCTGGGATGAACCGCCGCGAACTGTTGTCGGCCATGAAGCCGGGCGCGGCACGCAATGCGCTGGATTGCGCCCTGTGGGACCTTGAAGCCCGCCTTGCGGGAACGAGTGTAGCAGCGTTGATCGGCACAAAGCTGGCGACCGACCAGATAACCGCCATGACCATCTCACTGGATGCGCCGGCCGCTATGGCCGCAGCTGCTGCCCGCGTGGCTAGCTTTCCGCTGCTCAAGATCAAGGTGAATGCCAACGATCCAGCGGTCCAGATCGCCGCCATCCGTGCCGCCGCGCCGAACGCGACTCTGATTGCTGACGCCAACGAAAGCTGGAGCCTGGATCTCCTCAGGGCGATGCAACCCGCCCTGGCCGCCGCCCGCATCGCCCTGCTGGAGCAACCCCTGCCCGCAGGCGAGGATGAGGCCCTGCGCGGGTTCTCGCCCTTGGTCCCCATTTGCGCCGACGAATCCTGCCATACGACCGAGGACCTCGCTCGGCTCGATGGTCTCTACCAGGCTGTCAATATCAAGCTCGACAAGACCGGAGGCCTGACAGCCGCCCTGGAGCTTCTGGCCGCAGTCCGCGCCCGGGGGCTGACGGTTATGACCGGCTGTATGATCTGCACTTCGCTCTGTATCGCGCCGGCTTTTTATATCGCCGCTGCCGCGGATTTTGCTGATCTTGATGGGCCCACCTGGTTGGCCAAGGATCGTGACGGTGGCGTTGTGCTGAACCGGGGCATTTTGGTGCCACCTGCGGCCGGCCTTTGGGGCGGATGAAGGGTCAGAAGGCTTGCTGCTGCCAGCCATGCGTCTCTAAATGGTTTGATGTCCGTCAAAGCCGTTATCATCGATTGCGACCCCGGGGTCGACGACGCCGTTGCTCTGCTGCTGGCCTTTGCATCGCGGGCGGAGATGGACGTGCTCGCTGTCACTACGGTGGCCGGCAATGTAAACGCCGCCCTTACAGCGCGTAATGCCCGGCTGATCCGCCAGATCGCTGGGCGAGAGGATGTGCCGATCTACGCGGGTGCCATCGCACCCCTGGTGCGTCCGCCCGTCGTCGCCAGTCATTTCCACGGAGACAGTGGGCTGGGTTGGATGGCGATCTCCGAACCGGCGGCCCCGGCCGCTACAGGCCATGCTGTCGACGCCATCATTGACTTGATTATGAGCCGCCCGCCGGGAAGCGTGTCCATCGCCGTTACCGGCCCGGCGACAAACCTTGCCCTGGCCATGACCCTTCAGCCGGCTATCGCGCAGCGCCTGGAGCAGGCGGTTATCATGGGCGGGGCGCGCAGCGAGGGCGGCAATATCACCGCGAGTGCTGAATACAATGTCTTCGCCGACCCGCATGCGGCCGAGCTCGTGTTCCGCTCTGGTGCGCCTTGCGTGGTGCTGGGGCTAGACGCCACCCATCAAGTGCGTGCCACCCCGCCGAAGCTGGATGCGATCCGGGGGATCGGCACACCCGCTGCCATGGCCGTAGCCGATCTTCTGGATTTCAGCATCGCTGTGCATCGACGGCTGGTGGGGCCGGAGGACTATCCGCCGCTGCATGATCCCTGCACCATCGCCTACTTGCTCGAACCCTCCTTATTCCAAACCGTGCCGGTCGATCTGAGGGTGGAGCTGGAGTCGCCACTCACGCTTGGCCATACGGCAGTAGAGTTCCGCGTGAAGGACCCCGGCGCAGCCACAGTGCAATGGGCGGTTAAGGCCAACGCCGAGGGCGTTTTCGACCTGCTCTTGGAAAGACTGGCGCGATGACGCGGATTATCCCTCGGGTCACGGTGGTTGGTTCGGTCAACCTTGATTTCGTCGCCACCGGCGCAAGGCTACCGTCGCCGGGTGAAACGGTGACAGGCGCGGTCTTGGCCCGCTACCCCGGCGGAAAGGGGGCCAATCAAGCCCTGGCCGCCGCGCGACTGGGGGCTGCGGTCACCCTGATCGCACGGGTTGGCAATGACGTTATGGCTGGCGAGGCCCTGACCTTGCTGGCCGGGGCTGGCGTAAATCTTCAGCACTGCGAGAGCGATGCGGACCATCCGACCGGAGTTGCCCTCATCGCCGTAAACGCCGATGGCGAGAACCAGATCGTGGTTACGCCAGGTGCCAATGCCGCTTTCACGCCCGATCGGCTAAGAGACCCGGTCGAGGGTGCCCTAGTCTGTCAGCTGGAGTTGCCGGTCGAGACTGTTGCCAGAGCTATTGCGATGGCCAAGGGTTTGGTGGTGGTGAATTTGGCCCCGGCTATGGCCGTTCCAGACATCGTGTTCAGCCGCGCGGACCTTATCATCGTCAATCAGACCGAGGCCGCCTGGTACGGGGAGCGCCTGCACGACGCCGCTGGATTAGTGGCGATCACCTATGGTGCCAAGGGTGCCAAGTTGTTCAGGGGAGGGCAGATGCTGTGCGAGGCGGCGGCGCCCTTGGTGCAGGCGATGGATACGACCGGGGCGGGAGACTGTTTCGTTGCTGCTCTGACCGTCGCCTTAGTCGAACGCATGATGCTGCATGACGCATTGCGCTTTGCCTGTGCGGCTGGGGCTTTGGCCGCGACGAAGGCGGGTGCCCAGCCGTCGTTGCCGAGCCGGGCCGAGGTGGACGCCCTTCTTATCCAGTCCAACTAGCCTGTCTTTTTGAATTCTAAGCCTGAGGTCCGCCGGAACGGAGACGGCTGCGCAGGCGAATGGGCTTAACCCACGGCTACAGCCCCACTGCTCTTCGCCAATTACCCCGTTGAGTAATAAATTAAATTTATTCTAATATAAATACTAACTAAGATATGGCTTAGCCCAGCCAAGGCCAGCCAAGGTTTCGGCCACAGGCACATATTCGCAGCCGATCCAGCCCTCGTATCCCAGTGCGTCAATTTTATTGAGCAGCCACGGATAGTTGATCTCACCCGTGCCGGGTTCGGCGCGGCCAGGATTGTCGGCTAGCTGCATGTGACCAATTCTCGGCAACAGGCGCTCGATGGTACGGGCCAGGTCCCCTTCCATAATCTGCATATGGTAGATGTCGTACTGCAGCCGAAGGTTTGGGCGCTCGACCAGATCCATGATCCGCAGCACCTCGGCGGTGGTGGAGTAGAAATAGCCCGGCATGTCGACCTTGTTGTTGATCGGCTCCAGCATGATGTTAATTCCGTCGATCGCCGCCGCATCGGCGGCATGGTGAAGGTTGGCGATGAAAGTCGTCTCGGCGGCCGCGTGGCTGACCTCCGGCGGGATTATCCCCGGCTGAACGTGCAACCGCTTGCATTGGGTGGCGCGGGCGTAGGCGAGTGCCTCGTCGCACTGGCTAAGGAAGGTGTCGCGGCGGCCGGGCAGGGCGGCGATCGGTGACGGGATATTGATGAGCACCAGAGGCATGGAAAACCGCGCCAGAGCCTCGGCGATCGCATCGGCCCTGGTGTCATAGGGGCGCTGCGCTTCGACGCCCTTAAAACCGGCTTTGGCGGCGGCCTCGATCCGTTCAATCAGCGGCAGCTCGGTGAACAGGGTGGAAATATTGGCAGCGAGTTTCATGCGATAGCCCTGTGGCGGGTGTTTCATTTCGTTCATAGCCGAGGCGGCTGACCCAATTGCACCAAGCCCAGAACGCCTTGACGCGGTTGGATCGATGCGAAACCTCGGGTTAGCCCGTCATAGCTTAGGCTTGCGTGCGGCGGTAATCATTCGGCGTTATGAAAGCCTCATCCGGGTCGCGCTGTTGTGGGCGGCAAGAGGCCTCCAGTGCGCAAATTTAACCCGATGGATTCCGTTGAATCCAAATAGCCATCCTCCTATGGTCCGCCGCCAAAATGGTGCGGCAAGGAACGGTGATGGTTGAATCTCTGGGTGCGACGGTTGTCCTTGCGGATTATGTGGTTGGGGCGTCGTTTGATGATGTTCCGACCGCTGTGGTGCGGGAGTCTGTGCGAAGTCTGCTGAACTGGGCCGGTTGCGCCATTGGCGGCAGC
>CAISYT010000045.1 GCA_903889785.1 uncultured Caulobacterales bacterium | reverse complement strand
TGCGGCCAGGAGGCTGGGGCCTATCTCCGGAAGATGGTTGCTGGCCAGGCACTGACCTGTGCCGAGCGAAATAAAGACCGGTATGGTCGCGTGGTCGCGATCTGCAAACCTACTGATGGGCGCGACGTTGGCGCGGTCATGGTAGGTGCCGGCTTCGCCCTCCCGTATCGTCAATACGGCGGCAAGATTTACGACGCTGCCGAAAGCGATGCGAGGATTTCAAAGCGCGGACTTTGGGCTGGTGAGTTTGTTGCGCCGTGGGAGTTTCGTCGCGGCAGCAGGCGGTCTGGGTGAGGGGCTATAAATTTAATCCCGTGATTGCCCTGTGATTGCCACGCCTTGCTAGCGCCCGAACAGGACACCAGCAGAAGTGGCTCTAAGTCATTGATTCTAATATGGCTCCGGCGACAGGACTCGAACCTGTAACCCCGCGGTTAACAGCCGCGTGCTCTACCATTGAGCTACGCCGGAACAGCGCATATGGAGGCCGAGGCCGGAATCGAACCGACGTACGCGGATTTGCAATCCGCTGCATGGCCACTCTGCCACTCGGCCCGAAGGTTTAGCCACGCATAGCTAAGCCTTTAGCATCAGCCTCGTGCCCGGGAAAACGCGATTAGCGGCGCGTTGCCCCGGCGCAGAAGGCACGGTTATATAGAAGGGCGTCTAGGAGCGGTCAAGGCACTGGTTTTACGGGGCTAAAAACCTTGCGCGGCGTTGTGAAATGGCCCCGGGCGGCGTATAAGCTGCGGGACATAACCACTTTCAATACCTGGGGGATTTACTCATGGATTTCGCCGTTGCCCGCCGCAAAATGGTGCACAGCCAGATCCGTACCAGCCAAGTCACCGACCCGGTCGTGGTCGATGTCATGAGCGCCGTGCCGCGCGAGCTGTTTGTGCCGCAGGCCGCTCGCGCTTTCGCTTATGTCGACGAAGATATCGCCATCGGCAAGGGGCGTTACCTGATAGAGCCTGTGGTTCTTGCCCGGCTGCTGCAGCTGGCCGACCTGCAGAGCACCGATAACGCCTTGGTTGTCGGCGCCGGTACCGGTTACTCCGCAGCCATTCTGGCCCGCCTGGTGCGGTCGGTCGTGGCTCTGGAAAGCGATGCGGCCTTGGCTGAACAGGCGGCACGGATCCTGGCCGAAGTCGCGCCGGGTAAGGTTTCGGTGGTGGTCGGCGATCTCAAGTCCGGCTGGCCGGCGAAATCACCCTATGATGTCATCGTGGTTGACGGCGCGGTCAGCACCTTGCCGGCGGGCCTCAAGCCGCAGCTGGCCGACGGCGGCCGTCTGGTCTGTATCGTGCGCGGTGGCCCCGTAGGCCGTGCCACCTTGGTGACGCGGGCAGGGGATTCCTACGGCAGCCGCCAGGAATTCGACGCCATGACACCGATCCTGCCGGGCTTTGAGAAGCAGCCCAAGTTTGTATTTTAGATTCTGCCATCCGCGGCCACTCTCAGCATGATCCGTACCCTGCGACCGGCGCCTTACACATTATTAAGAAAGCCGCTTTGTGGCTGCTTTCTCGCAACGAATTTGTAAGAAAACTCAGCTATCGCAAACGTGTAGATAAATCCGGTGGCGTAAATGTCGCCCTTCGGATAGAGCTAAGCCCCCTACAGGTGGGACGGCTGGCGGGGATCCAATACTGGTAAATGGGGTCGCGATGACAGGCAGCGTGAAACAAACGGCAGTGTTCCCGATGGCGAAATCACGCCTCAGAAACGCACTTCTGGCCGGCGCCGCGCTTGTGCTTCCCATGGTTTTCACCCAGTCCGCATCGGCCGACAGTTTGCTCGAGGCCATGTCGATGGCCTATCAGGGCAACCCCAATCTTCTGGGCGCGCGCTCGCAATTGCGCGCCACCGATGAAGCGCTACCTCAGGCCCTCTCGGGCTGGCGTCCGACGCTGACCGTCACCGGCACGGCCACCAACAACCGCACCGAGAACGAGATCTTCTCGGGCGGCGGCGTCGGCCAGGTGGTCACCGGCGGTGTCACCAAGCGCTTCCAGAAAAACGCCAACGCCCAGTTCACGCAGCCCATCTTCCGCGGCTTCAGAACCTGGGCCGGCACATCGCAGGCCAAGAATCAGGTGTTCGCGCAGCGTGCCCGCCTGCAAGCCACCGAAGGCAGCGTGCTGCTGCAAGTCGCCACGGCGTATTTCGACGTTTTGCGCGATCAGGCCGTGGTCGAACTCAATATGAACAACGTTCAGGTTTTGACGCGCCAGCTGGATGCGACCAATGATCGCTTCCGCGTCGGCGAGTTGACCCGCACCGACGTGGCTCAGGCCGAAGCCAGCTTGGCCGGCGCGAAGGCCTCGCTGGTGCAAGCCGAAGGTGCTTTGCAGCAGTCGCGCTCGGCCTATACCAATGTGGTGGGCAAGGCGCCTGAAAACCTGAACATGCCGGCATTGCCGGCCAACCTGCCGGGCTCTTTCGATGCCGTGCTGAATGCGGCCACCAATAACAACCCAAGCTTTATCGCCGCCGATTTCGCGGCCAAGGCCGCCGATGACAGCGTTACGGTGGTGCAGGGCGATCTGCTGCCGTCCGTCAACCTGATCGGCCAGTACACGCGCGGCTGGAACACGGTCGCCGATAAATCCCGCTCCGAAGCGGTGGTTGCGCAAGCCCAGGTGGTTGTGCCGATTTATCAGGCGGGCGCGGAATATTCGCGCCTTCGCCAGGCCAAACATACCGCCGGCCAGCAGCGCTTTGTCGCCGATCAGGCGCGCCTGGATGCGCGTAACTCCGCGACCCAGGCTTGGGAGAACTATCTCTCAAACACCGCGAGCATTGAGGCCTTCCGCGCGCAGATCAACGCCAACGAAATCGCACTAGAAGGAACCCAGCGGGAAGCCGAAGTAGGCTCGCGCACGGTTCTGGACGTCTTGAACGCCGAACAGGTGCTTTTGAGCTCGCGCGTCAGCCTGGTGCGCGCCCAGCACGATCAGTCCGTGTCCGCCCACCAGCTGCTCTCGGCGATTGGCCTGCTGAACGGCCAGAACATGGGCCTGAATGCCGAGGTTTATGACCCCACAGCTCACTACGACGATGTGGAATTCCAGGCCTTCGGCGCGGGCGTCGACCTCGTCAAGGCGGCCCCGGCGGCGTCCAAACCTTAACGGCCCAGTCACGGCCGGCCTACCCCGATATTGGGGAACAATTTGGGGTGCCCCTCAAATTGTTGTCCTTGTTATAGAATTCTTTAACACTTAGGTTTAAGTTAGGATCAAATCCCGGCAAAAAGCCGATGGGGAGTACTCGAACCGTGAGTGCGGAAGGCCAACAAGAACCTTCGATGGAGGACATTCTC
>CAISYT010000044.1 GCA_903889785.1 uncultured Caulobacterales bacterium | reverse complement strand
ATCGCCTGCGCCACGTCGCCCTGTACGTGACGATGTTCTCGATCGGCCACTCGATCACGCTGTTAAGCGGAGTGCTGTCGAACATCCATGTTAATCCTTACTTGGTCGATGCGGTGATCGGCCTGTCTGTGGCCTACAAGGCGTTCGACAACCTGGGCGGGTTCAAGACGGTGCTCGGTGTCCAGCCCAACACCAAACTGGTGGTGCTCGGCTTTGGCTTGGTGCATGGATTTGGCTTGGCTACCAAGCTGCAGGCGCTGAAGTTGTCGGCTGAGGGCCTGGTCTCAAACATGATCGCGTTCAATGTGGGCGTTGAGCTTGGCCAACTTTTGGCGCTGTCGGCCATCCTGGCGGTCATGCTGTGGTGGCGCGGCCGGCCGGGCTTTGCGCGCCAGGCCATCGCCGCCAATGTTGTCATTATGGCTGCGGGCTTCCTTTTGATGGAATTCCAACTGGCTGGCTATTTCACCCAGAAGGTTGCCTGAGATGAATCCGCAAGACCATGCCGAAGGCCGTACCAACAAGCCTTTGTCAAAGAAAACCCTGGCCATTGTCAGCGGCGGCGCCCTGGTGGCGGCCAGCCTTATCGCTGTGCTTTTCGTGCTGCCGGCGCAGTTCCAGATCGACCCTACCGGTTTTGGGAAACTGACCGGTCTGATCCAGCTGGGCACGCCGCAGGCGAAGGTGATCGAGGCTGTTGCCCCGAGCTCCGCGGTCCACTTCAGCGACCGTCCCTATCGCACGGATACCATCCATATTGCGCTGTCACCGAGCGGCAGCGCGGGATCGGAGCTGGAGTACAAGGTCCGCATGAAGACCGGTGACAGCATCGTCTACAGCTGGACGTCGGATGCCAAGCCGTCGGACGAGAGCTTCTATTTCGACTTTCACGGCGAGACCCCGACCAAGCCGCCGGCCCAGCCGGTCGTCGTCGAGTACAGGCAGCAGACCGGCGTGCAGTCACATGGTGCGCTTACGGCCCCGATCGACGGGGTGCACGGTTGGTATTTTCTGAACGACGCGCTCGGCCCCGCCATGGTGACCCTGCACCTGAGCGGATTCTACGACCTGGTTCCGCCCGGGGAATACGGCAACGAATCCCGCATCGTTCCGGACTAGGCCTGTCTCGCCGATGCCCCGCTGTTGCGGGAACCGTAGTGAGGGTCGCGCGCCCTATGACTACAACTTTTCGCTGATCTTGATCGCGGCGCGGCAGCCCGCGCGGATCACGGCCGCTAGCACGGGATAGCCGGGTGCCTGCAGCGCACCCTGTTCGATCGCCGTGTCGCGGTGGGCCAGTTCATCATCGCGGAATTTAGAGAGGGTGGGGGCGAGGCCTGCCGCTGGACCGGTGGGATCAGCATTCAATTCGTCGATCTGGCGGGCGTAGTGGTCTTCGATCACCGTTTCGACCGCCTCGGTGCAGGCATGGGCGGCCTTTTCACCCATCAGGGCCGTGACGGCCCCAAGCGTGAACCCAGCCAGTCGCCATGCCGGTGCCAGCAGGGTCGGGCGTACCTGATACTGGTTCAGCAGTTCATCGAAACGTGCCAGGTGAGCGGCCTCGTGCCCTTCCATCTCCGCCAGGGTTTCGGCAATCGCCGGGTTGGCGTTGGCGGCCATAACTGCGCGCTGGCCGCGATAGATGGCCACGGCGGCCAGTTCGCCGGCGTGATCAACGCGCAGGATCTCGGCCATACGTGCGGCCTGAGCCCCCATGCCTGGACGCGCTGGAATGGGCGTGGGCCGGTTCACCGACGCGAGGTCCGCCAGGCGGCGAGGCCGGACAGCGCTGCAAAACCCAGTGAGATCAAGCTGTTCCAGCCAGCCATCGAAATCCCGACGAAGACCCAGGCTGCCTGATCGCAGGCTGGCGGCTTGACCTTGGTACCATTGAGCGCGGCCATGAGGTCGGACGTGTTGGCCGCACCGCCGCCGGTGCAGGTTGTGGGGCCGGGCCACCACTTCCACTCTACGCCGGCGTGAAAGAAGGCCAGGCCCGCACCGAACAGGAACATCGCGCCGAGTAGGCCGTCGCACCACGGCTTGATGGATCGAGCTTCGGAAAATCGGCCAAGCACCAGGGCGGTGGCCGAAACCGCCATGATCGCCCAGTAAACCTCGCGCTGGCGCAGGCACAGGGTGCAGGGGGCAAGATGGCCGAAGGTCTCGAAGCCATGGGCGATGGCCAGCATGAGGGCCGAGGCGATCAGGGCGATCAGCGGCCAGCGGGTCAGGACGGCGTCAATCGTGATGGTCTTGGGAGTCACAAGAAATGTCTCCAGAGCAGGAAGGCTGCGGCCAGGGCTATAACCAGGCCTGCGATCAGGGCCAGGCGCTTTTCAATCACCGGCACCATAGCCGGCCCGAATGTCTTGACTCCATAGGCCACCAGAAAGAACCGCGCTCCACGGGTGACGACCGAGGCCATTATGAAGGTGAAGAAGCTGAAATGCGCCACGCCGGAGGCGATGGTCACAAGCTTATACGGGATAGGGGTCAGCCCCTTGATCAGAATGACCCAAATGCCCCACTTGGCGAACCAGGCGCGAAAGACCTCGACGCCCTCTGGGTGGCCCACGAGCGCCAATAGCCACTGACCAATGCCGGTCAGGTAGAAGCCAATGGCATAGCCCAACATGCCGCCGATCACCGAAGCTGCGGTGCAAATGGCAGCGTAACGCCAGGCCTTTTCAGGCCGGGTCAGCGTCATCGGTGCTAGCATCACGTCCGGCGGAACTGGAAAGAACGAGCTTTCGGCGAACGAGACGATCACCAGGGCCAGAACCGCATGGCGCGAGGCTGATAGCCGCAACACTGCATCGTAGAGCCGTCGCAGCATGGGAACTCCGGAAGCCGAAACCGAGCATCTGACTAGCAGGCGGTTACGCTGTTGTCTCGCTTGTGCCGGATTGCGCGCTATGAAGAGGCCATGACTGATCCTGACCTGATGGCGATGGCCGAAGACGAATTGATCCGTGCCAGCTCGCTCAAGTGGCGCGAGCTGGCCAAGATTACGCCCTGGGGCGACGAGTTCGAGGGCGTCTCGCCCGCTGGCCGCAATGTGTTGGCCGCGCGCAGCTACCTTTGGGCTGCACAGGAGGGCGGCGATATCCTGGTGGAGGTCACGGTCTATGGCGGTGCCTCGCGCTACGACCAGGGTGCCCAGGTCAGCCGACGGATCAAAAAGCCCTAGAGCGCTTAGCCGACGGGGTAGTTGGGAGGCTGGCGGGAGTCATTGAGGCGCTTTTGTACGAAAGTGCGCCGTGAAACTCTGAATCCAGGCTGTCTGCGTCAGCCTATTCCTTCTGCGCGCGTCGCCTGCTAAATCGGCTCCGCACAGCGCATCGCGGGCGTGGTGGAATTGGTAGACGCGCCGGACT
>CAISYT010000043.1 GCA_903889785.1 uncultured Caulobacterales bacterium | reverse complement strand
GGTCCTGCTCATCGAAGGCGAAAAGACCCGGCTGTTGGGCGCGCATACGATCCTCGCCCTGCTGGTTCCGCGCGCACATTATGTCTCGGCTGGCGGCTTCAAGGCCGCCGATACGGACTTCAAGCCCCTGCTACGTCGGCTTCGGCGGTCTGCAAGGGTGATGGCGGTGGGGCGGGATAGGGATCGGCGGTCCTAGAATCCAGCCGGATGTCGGCGATGCGTGCGCCGGAGGCCAGGGCGTCGAGCGTACCGCTGGGCATGCCGAACAGGCGACGATAGGTCCAATATGCCGCAGTGACGCGCTCGACGTAGTTACGGGTTTCCTGCGCAGGCAGGGTCTCGATCAACAGCAGGCTATCGCAATCGGGCCCGAGCTGGGCCAGGGCCTTACCAACTAAACCGGGGCCCCCGTTATAGGCTGCAACCCCGCGCAGCAGGTCTTTATCGTTCAGCCCGCGCTGCATGAGCCAGGCGAAATAGTCCTGGCCGACCCGCAGGTTGGTGGCGGGGTCAAACAGCGGCGAGGTATCTGTCTTGAGGGTGTCATCGCCCGCCGCCTGTGCCGCGGTTGTCGGCATCAGCTGCATTAGGCCAATGGCACCGACGGGCGACACGGCCATCGGATTGAAGCCACTCTCCTGGCGTACCAGGGCATAGACCAGCGCGGGGTCGAGGGTGAAACCGCCGGTGGGCTGCAGTTCGGGCACCGGATAGGCCGCCGCGTTAATGCGACGCGCGACCGAGGCCACCACATTGACCGGCTGGCTGGCTTCGATCTGCGGATTGAGGACCAAGGTCAGGGCCATCCAGCTATCGCGAATAGTGTCGGTCTTGGCCGAGGCGAGGCCGGCGCGCAGTTCCTCGCCGGCGTCGGTCATACGGCCCAACTGTGCCAGGGCGGCGGCGCGACGGGCGCGGGCATCGCTGGACACGAATCGGGCCGCGGCGGCGTGATCTGGGCCGCCGACGCTGGCGGACTTGGCGATCAGGTCACCGATCGGGTCGGAGGCCGGGGTCTCTATGCCAGCCAGGGCCAGTTGGCGTTCGGCGATCATGCCGTAGAAGGTCTGCGGGTTCTCGGCCGCCAGGGTCAGATAGACGGGGATGTCCTTGGAGGACCCCGCCAGGGCCGAGGCGCGGCCGGCCCAATAGGCGGCGGCCGACCGTAGCCAGGGCTCTGTGCCCTTTTCGTGCGCCAGGGCGGCGAACTGGATTCGAGCGTCTTCGAAATGGTTGAGCCGGTAGTCGGCTAGGCCGGCGATCCAGTGCTCCCCGGCGGGGAGGGCGAGGGCCAGAGCTTGGCCGATATCACCGCTATAATAGGCTTCGCGGGCGGCCTGAGCCTTATCGCCACCGGGGGCCCGTCCGGCGACTCGCACCAGTGTCGGCGCGCGCGGCGCGCGGGCGCGGCGTGGCTTGGCCTTCAAGGCCATTTGATAGATGCGATCGGCACCAGCCTGATCGCCATAGGTCTTAAGCCAGGCGGTCAACTGGGTGAAGGTGGGCTTGCGCTGGCGGATCAGCGCCCCGTAGGCCACGCGTCCCTTCAGTAGGGAATTGCCAACCTTGCTCATATCGCCCGAGGCGAAGGCATTACGGTAAGCGGCGACGTCCGCGCTGCTTAGGGGATTGAGCGGATCTGCCAAGACGACATGGGCTGTCCCCTTTGCGGGCTTTACGGCCTTCGTGCTGGATACCTCGAGCGCGATCTTGTTCGCCGTGACCCGCTTGTGCTTGGATTGGGCTGCCGGTTTGACGGTTTTTACATGGGCAGGCGTTGCCTTGAGCGCAGCCGCGAACGCCGGGGCGGACACAGCCATAACGCTGGCCAGAATGGCCAAGGCAAACGCGCGTTGCTTCATAGGTCCTTCCGGATCGGCGTCGAACAGGTGACCCCGGTGACGCCCGGTTCCAGCTAAGTGATGGATTCTCTACGGTTCTAAGCGCGGCCGATCAAGCCTTTCGGCCAATGCCAGAAGGTCTGACCAGGCATTTTTTTTTGCCGCAGGCTGCCTCAGGAGCAAGGCTGGATGCAAACTCGGCATTGCGGGCACGTCCAGGGCACCGTCGCTGGAGCGCCAATCGAACCAGCGGCCACGTAGAGAAAGTATACCCTGATCCTGCTTCAGCATCGCCTTGGCGCTGGCCCCGCCCACCAGGAACAGGACCGAGGGATTCACCAGGGCGATGGCCCGTTCAACAAACGGCAGGCAGACCGCCTGTTCCTCTGCCGTCGGTGGGCGGCCACCAGGCGCGTGCCAGAATACGGTGTTGATGATGAAGGCCTGGTCAGGCAGACCGGCAGCGGCTAGCATTTTATCGAGCAGGTTACCGGCCCGGCCCACGAAGGGCATGCCCTGCCGGTCTTCGTCGGCACCGGGGCCTTCGCCGATGATCATGATCGGGCCCTGCGGATTGCCGCGCGAAAACACAACGCGGCTAGCACCCTGGCTCTTCAGCGCGCAGCCGTCGAAGGCGGTGATGGCCGCTTCCAGCTCAGAAAGTTCATTCGCGGCGGCAGCGAGAACGCGCGCCTGGTCGACAGCGGCGGATAGGCTGGGCATGGCGCCGGCCAAACTGGCCTGCGGCGAAGGCCGAGCCGAGGCGGCAACGGCAGGTGAACGGGGTGCCAGCCGCGCCGCGCCTCGGGCAAGGCGGTCCACGGGCTCGTCCTCATAGGACGCCTCTACGCCGGCCTCGGCCCAGAAGGCCAGCAGGCTTTCCAGTGCGCGTGAGGCGTCGGGTTCAGGATGGCGCGTCAAGGTCATGCGTGTTCAGCATAACCTTGCGCCAAACATTTGGTAGGGCCGCGGTGGCCCTCGCTGCTAGAGGCTTCCGCCTTAGCGCGGAACGCCTTAGCTTTCCCGCGGTCGGCCAGGGCAGGGAGCAGGATTATGAGCAACAGCGTCGCACGCGAAGCCATGGAGTTCGATGTCGTGATCGTGGGCGCTGGCCCGGCAGGCCTGTCCGCAGCGATCCGGCTCAAGCAGTTGGCGGCGGCCGCCGGCGGCGAGATCAATGTCGTTGTCGTGGAAAAGGGCTCGGAAGTCGGGGCTCATATCCTGTCGGGCGCGGTGATCGACCCTAAGGCGCTCAACGAGCTGATCCCGGACTGGAAGGAAAGGGGTGCGCCGCTAGAGACATCCGTCACTCGTGATGAGCTCTGGCTATTCGGCCCCCAGGGCCAGATGAGCCTTGGCTGGCTGCCCATGCCCGGCTACATGAAGAACCACGGCAACTACATCGCCTCACTTGCCAATGTCTGCCGCTGGCTGGCGCAGGAAGCTGAATCCCTGGGCGTTGATATCTATCCGGGTATGGCTGCGTCCGAGGCGCTGTACGACGAGGCCGGTGCCCTGGTGGGCGTTGTCGCCGGGATTTTCGGGGTCAATCGCGATGGAACACTTAAGCCGGACTACCAGCCCGGCGTAGAGCTTCGCGGCAAGTATGTCTTCATCGCCGAGGGCGCGCGCGGCTCGCTGGCGAAGCAGGTCCAAGCCAAATACGGTCTGACCGAGGGCAAGGAGCCACAGAAGTACGGTATCGGCCTGAAGGAAATCTGGCAGGTCACCGAAGCCAACTTCCGCCCCGGCCTGGTGCACCATTCGCTGGGTTGGCCGTTGGACTCCAAGACCGGCGGCGGCAGCTTCATGTACCACTTCGGCGACCGTTATGTGGCCATCGGCTATGTGGTGCACCTCAACTACGCCAATCCCTGGCTATCGCCCTATGACGAATTCCAGCGCTTCAAACAGCACCCTGGCATCCGCCCGACGCTCGAAGGCGGCAAGCGCGTGGCCTATGGCGCGCGGGTGATCACTGAGGGCGGCTATCAGTCTGTTCCCAAGCTGGCTTTCCCAGGCGGCGCACTTATCGGCTGTTCGGCGGGATTTGTGAACCTGCCCCGGATCAAGGGCAGCCATAATGCGATGAAGACCGGCATGCTGGCCGCTGAGGCGGCGTTTGCCGCGATAAACGAAGGCCGTTCAGGCGACGCGCTGACCGCCTACCAGACCGCCTATGACAAAAGCTGGGTAGCCAAGGAACTCAAGGCCGTGCGCAACGCCAAGCCGCTGCTGGCGCGCTTTGGCACGGTGCTGGGCGGTGTGCTGCTGGGCGGTATTGAACTGACCATCACCAACCTGTTCGGCGGCTGGTCGCCGCTGGGCACGTTGAAGCATGGCAAGACCGATGCGGCAGCCACGGGCCTGGCCAAGGACTACAAGCCGATTGTTTACCCCAAGCCCGATGGCGTGATCAGTTTCGACAAGCTGTCGTCGGTGTTTATCTCCGCGACCAATCACGACGAAGATCAGCCCAGCCACCTTACGCTCAAGGACCCGACCATCCCTATCGCCGTCAACCTACCGCTCTATGGCGAGCCGGCGCGGCTGTACTGCCCGGCGGGGGTTTATGAGGTGCTATACGACGACCAGGGTGCCAATCCGCGTTTCCAGATCAATGCCCAGAACTGTGTCCACTGCAAAACCTGCGACATCAAGGACCC
>CAISYT010000042.1 GCA_903889785.1 uncultured Caulobacterales bacterium | reverse complement strand
TGACCGTCGCGCCATCGGCGGCAGCAACCTAGCGTCACTGTTCTGCGGCCCGGCCACGATACAGGTCGGCAGCGGCAACTTGATCAATGCCCCCTATAATGGTGCGGGCGTCGCCAATGCCGCGGCCAACGCGATGTGCGACAATTCGGGATTAGTCGATCTGATCCCCAGCGAAAAGCGCTGGAGCGGCATGGCCAAGGTTCAGCAAGCGGTCACCGACCAACTTACCGTCACCGGCGACATGGTCTATTCCGACCGCAACAACGTGAGCCGTGATAGCCGCGGCACTGTGCAGGCGACGATCTTCGGACCAGGCTTTGCCGGCAACGCGACCACGGGCGTGAACCAGATCAATCCGTTCTACGTCCGCCCGGCCGGCTCGACGGCGACGTCCGAGACCGTTCGCTTCGATGCAAACCAATTGCTCGGTCCGGGTGCCAAGACCAAGTCTGGCGAGGAAACTTTCTTTTTCCACGGTACGGCAGAGTACAAGCTTGACGATAACTGGCGGGCCACTCTGGGCGGCACCACCGGTGCCAGCAACTCCTACAACCGCTCCTCGGGCGCGCTGAATTCTAGCGCCGCGATCCTTGCCCTGAACGGCACGACCAACACCAACGGCAGCATCACCACACCGTCGATCCCAGGCACCAGCATCATCGCGCTCAACACGCCACTGAACGCTACCAATGCGCTCGACGTCTTCGGTATTGGCACGGCGAACCAGACCTCGGCCGCCACCCTGGCCAAGATCACCGACAACGACAGTAGCCAGCGGACACGCCAAACGCTGCAGAACGTCACCTTCAAGGTCGACGGCGATCTTTTCCAACTGCCGGCCGGACCACTGAAGGCGGCTGCCGGTGCCGAATACAGCAAATACACCCTGGCGCAGGACAATTCCCGCGCCAACAACACGGGCCCCTCGTCGACCGGATCGACCTATCTGCATCTGGACTATGACCGTAACGTCCGCTCGGCTTATGTCGAATTCCTGGCCCCGCTGGTTAGCCCGGCCATGAATATTCCGCTGATGCGCAGCCTCGATGTCAACGTCTCGGCCCGCCACGACAAGTACAGCGATTTCGGATCGACTTCGAACCCGCGCATTGGCGTCAACTGGGGGGTGATCGATGGATTAAAGCTGCGCGCCAACTACGCGAAGTCGTTCGTCGCCCCGGCACTGACCAGCCGTGGTGCCGATGCCAATGGAACCACGGGGGAAACCAGTGTGGCCGGTGGCCCCACCGTCACCGTTCCCGTGTCGTCTTACCCCAATTTGATCGGCCTACCCGGCTGCCCGGCAGGATCGGTGACCTGTATCCTGGGCGGCGGTACGCCCGGCCTGCAAATCAATGGCGGTAACGCCAAGGTTGGTCCGCAGGAAGGCAAGACATGGTCGGTCGGCGCAGACTGGGATGTCAATTTCGCCCCGGGGCTGCGCATTTCCGCCACCTATTGGAGCAACGAAATTCAAGGCGGCGTGACCGCACCGTCGGCGGCCCTCGCCGTCAACGCGCCGGGCCTGAACAATTTGCTCACCGTCTTTGGTCCGACCGGCGCGACGAAAGCGCAGATCGACGCCATTACGGCTGGCCGCCCGCTCACGGCGGCGATCCCGAACACGGTCTACTATGTCTATAACTTCACGCAGCGGAACGCCCTGAACCTGTGGGTTCAAGGGGTGGACATGTCGGCGAACTATCACATCACCACCAGCCTTGGCCGGTTCGGCGTTGACGCGATCGCCTCTTACAAGACCAAATTCGACCAGCAAGTCGGCGAAGGCGGCGGCAAGTTTAGCGTGTTGGGTACGACTGGCTTCAATACGACCTTCCCGTCGATCAAGCTCGACACTCGGGTGGGTGTGAATTGGGCCAACAACGGCTGGGCCGCTGACGTGTTCTGGAACCGTACCGGCTCGTACAACAACTGGGGCGGCAACACCGTGGCCCCGATCACCCGCAACGCGGCGGGTCTGCCCACCGGTGGCGGCGA
>CAISYT010000041.1 GCA_903889785.1 uncultured Caulobacterales bacterium | reverse complement strand
TCCAAGGTGGGTTTCACCATGCGTCAGGCGCAAGCCTAGGGACGGCTTGACCGATCGCGGCCTCGCCCTAAAGCTATGGGGGTGGATGCACCGTTAAATCTTAAGGCTCGGATTAAACGTGAGTGGCGTTTCCTCAGTGGAATCCGCCGCACGCTGAAGCGTATCGATTCAATCCGCGCCGACAGTTCGAACCTGGCTTGCGACGATCTAGAGGCCGCGGTCGATAAGTTCCGTGACCGGCCGGCGATTTCCTTCGAAGGTAAGACCATTACCTTCGGCGAGCTGGACGCCCTGGCCAATCGCTACGCCCACTGGGCTAAGGCGCAGGGCCTGACGCGGGGGCAGACCGTGGCCCTGTTCATGCCCAACCGGCTGGAATACATGGCCGTGTGGTACGGTTTGACCAAGATCGGGGTGATCTGCGCCCTGATCAACAACCAGCTAACCGGCACGGGCTTGGCCCACTGTCTCAATATCAGCAACGCCTTGCATTGCCTGGTCGACGGCGACACGGCTGACGCCCTGATCGCCGTGGGCGCTGACCTGACCCGGCACATCCATGTCTGGACCCATTCGGCGCCTGGCGCTGGGCAGCGCGACTTGGCCAATGCGCTGAAGAGCTGCTCGACCCTACGACCCGACCGCGTGGGCAGTCGTGGCCAGCTGCGGGCGCAGGATATCGCCCTGCTCATCTTCACAAGTGGCACCACGGGCCTGCCGAAGGCGGCGAAAGTCACCCATATGCGGGTGCAACTCTACATGCGTGGCTTCGCGGGGGCGACTGACGCACGGGCCAATGATCGGCTCTATAATGTGCTGCCGTTATACCATGCCACAGGCGGGCTCTGCGCTATGGGAGCGGCTCTGCTCAATGGGGCCAGCGTAGTCCTCAAACGCAAGTTCTCCGCCAGCCATTTTTGGGATGACGTCGTCGACGAGCGCTGCACGATGTTTGTCTATATTGGCGAATTGGGCCGCTACCTGGTCAACCAGCCGCCACAGGAAAACGAGCGAGGCCACCGGCTGCGGCTGGCGTTTGGCAACGGCCTTGCCGCCGATGTCTGGCGACAGTTCGTTGACCGCTTTGGGATTCCCGAGGTGCTGGAGTTCTACGGCGCCACCGAAGGTAATGTGTCGATGTTCAACTTTGGCGGCCCGCTGGGCGCATGCGGCCGCCTGCCAAACTATATGCGTAAACGCTTGAACTTCCGTCTAGCCGTGTTCGACGAGGAGACACAGTCTCCCTTACGCGGCACCACCGGGCGTTGCCTAGAAGCGCAGCCTGGGCAGATCGGCGAATGTATTGGCCGCATCGGCGTTGACGCCCGGTCCAGCTACACCGGTTATGCTGACAAGGCCGCTAGCGAACGCAAGATCGCGCATGACGTGTTCGAAAAGGGTGATGCCTGGTTCCGAACGGGCGACCTGATGCGGATGGACAGTGACGGCTGGCTCTACTTTATCGACCGTGTAGGCGACACCTTCCGCTGGAAAGGCGAGAACGTCGCAACCAGCGAGGTGTCTGCCTGCCTGCTCCAGGTTGCCGGTGTGCTCGAAGCCACCGTCTACGGGGTCAAGGCCGGGCAGCATGAGGGTCGGGCCGGGATGGCGGCTCTTGTGGTGGACCCCCGTTTCGATATCGCGACGCTGGCGGCTGCGGTCGAGGCCAACCTGCCGCCCTATGCCCAGCCCGTATTCTTGCGCATCCTGCCTCGGCTTTCGACCACCGGCACCTTCAAGGTGCGTAAGCAGGATCTTGTAGCGGAAGGGTTCGAGCCAGCGCGTGGCCGCGGGCCAATCTATTACAAGCGCTTGGCTAAGGGTTATGTGAAGCTGACCAAAGCGACTTATGAAAAGCTCATCGCCGGGGCGATACGCTTGTAAGGGATGAATCCAATGCGTCCGCTCATTGTCGTTTCCTGCCTTGCCGTACTGCTCAGCCTGGGCGCGTGCGGCCCCAAACTGCCCTCCGGCGTCAACAGCCAGGCCCTTGATGACGCCGTGGCCAATGCAATTGGATCGCCGTCGACCTGTGTGCTGGTGGCGCAGGCGTCTGATGGCAAGCTGACCTACCGCTATGGATCCAATACGGTGTGCGCGCGCTCGATCAACGCTTGCGACCGTCCGGGGCTCACGACCGCACAAACCGAGCTAGACCTCTCCCGCAGTACGGGCGCGGTGCGCACTGCCAGTTGCGATACGGCCGAGGGAGCTTCCCGCGGTGTGGCTTGGGCCGCTGGGCCATTGCCGGCCCTGCTGGGCAAGGCAGACCGGAAGATGGTCTATTCGGCGTTCATGGAAGGGCCCGAAGCCCTGTCGGGCCGTGAGGCCAAGCTTCGGCTTGAGCAAGCCTTCGCGCGCGCTGGCTTCTAGGCGCTATTTCACCACCTCGAACACGCCGCTGACGTCAATCCGCACCCGTAGTTCGCCACTGGAAACGGGGGTGGAGTCCCCAACCTCTCGCCTGATGGCCATAGCGAACACGGGCATGAGTGGCTGAGGCGCATAGCCACCACCTTCGTTCAGGCTGATGAGGCGAACGATATGATAGCCAGTGGCGCGGGCATAGAGTTCGGCCTTGGTGTTCAGCGCCTTAACGGCGGCGACGCGGGCGGTATCTTCCGCGGCAGACGGATCGGCCGGGCCCAGGCTGATGCCGCCGGCGGTGTTTGTTCCGGCTGCGACAGAGGCGTCGATCACCCCGCCCAGGCGGCTCAGCTCGTGTATGGTGATGATGACCTGGTTGGCAACCTGATAGTCGGTCAGGCTCGGCGGCTGGTTATTTTCGTAGACGTATTGCGGGTTGATGCTGAGGGTGCTGGTCTGAATGTCGCGGTCGGTCAGTCCGGCCTTCTTCAGCGCCGAGATCACAGCGGTCATGCGGGCACCGTTGGCTTTCAGGGCCTCTCCAGCGGTGGCGGCCTGTGTGTTCACCCCCAGGGTGATGCTTGCCATGTCGGGCACCAATCGCGTTTCGCCAAAAGCGCTGAGCGCAAAAGTCGACGGGACTGGGGCGTTGAAAACAGCGGGTGCCTGGGCCGCAGCGGGTGCGACGGCGGCTCCAAGAGCGAGGAGGGCGGCAAGGGCGATCAAAGGGTGGCGTGTCATCAAGGCGATTTCCGCAGAGCCCCAAGGGCTGGAGCATTCGAAAAGTTTGCCCCATCCAATATGAACCCAAGCTGTAGGGTGATTGCCGCCGCCCGATAATTCCTTGCACCGCGAGGCTTTTAGGCCCGCCACGGCCATGATAACCACCGACTGCGCCCAGCATGCCCTGGGGGCCCGTAGCTCAATTGGTTAGAGCCGACCGCTCATAACGGTCTGGTTACAGGTTCGAGTCCTGTCGGGCCTACCATCCCCCTAAAAACTACAATAAAATCAATAATTTGACAAAGTTTAGGCAATCACCACCGGCAAGGTTAGGCACTTTTGTTCTTCGTTTGGTCCAAACTTGGGGTGCGGGAATAAGGGGCGAAAAGGTTAGACACTGGAAGTAATTGAAAACGCTAGGCTCGTTGAGGCCTGTCGGGCCTACCATCCCCCGCTGTCTGTGCGACAGTCACCTACGTTGGCATCCACCGTTCCAGGGCATACCGGGCGCTATTGAACGAACTGAATTCGGCAATGGTCGATAAAAAGGCCTTTGCTGCCAGTACTCAAGACCGCTTCTAGCGGGCGTGAAGCAGGTCTGACCACCGCCAGGTGCCCGAGCCGATGACCAGTCGGGTTGATCCTGGACCGTCTCCCATAGAAATCAGCACTAACCCTTGCATGAGCTGGTTTTTGCATGCTGCTGGGGCGAAACCGACTTCCCATAAAATGGCCTCGCGCACTGCCGCAATGCCCTTGCCGTCCTGGCCGGGGGTGCGCACCCAATCGCCGTTCCAGACCTTGAGGGACCGCCCGCCGGCCCCTGTGACGGCATTAAGCACCAAGTGGTCCTTGCGCAGCGCGGCCTGGACCATCCGCGCCATGTCGCACACGCCACCGCCAGCGCCTGAACCATTGCCGACCTTGGTGGCACCGAATAGGTCCAACTCGCTGACCTCGGGGCCCCATTTCGGCACGGGGGCTTGCCGAGCATAGACTGGCTTCACCTCTGGCGGTGGCTTTACGACCTTCTTGGCTTTGCGTTTGGGGGCCGCGGCAGCGGGTTTGGGATCGGCAGGTTTAGGGTCGGGTGCGACCGGCGGTGGCGGCGACGGATTCTGCACCAGGGTCACCACCATGTCCGGAGTCTCGGGGGGCACGGGTAGGGAGGAATGCACCGCCCACAGCCCAGCGATGATGGCACCATGGGCTGTAACGGCCATCAGCACGCCGCGAATTCTGCCCTTGCGGGACAGCGGTCGATTATCGTCGGCTAGGCTGGAGAGGCTGCGCATTTGCCGCATAGATGATCCCAGTCGCAGCCTAAGGCTTTCTTACTCTGACGGTGATAAAGCGCTCGTGTCAGGATCTTGGCTGTGGAGTCCAACCCAAATCTTTCACCATCCGCAGCCGGGAGCAGGCGTTTCTTGGGGAAGAGGCCAATGCGGGCTGACCGACTTAAAAAGCCCGTTCCAGGCAGGACAACACACAACGAATAAGTTAGGGAATTTCAATTCCTTCGGCTTGGGTTGGGCAGTGCAGGGGAATGGTTGGAGGGCGCAGTGGCGTCTTCTCTGTACGGCAACATGTCGGGGAACTGATGATCGGCGCGCGATTCACTTGCAACATCTGCGGCACCCCGGGCGTGTTCGACCCGCCAGACGACTGGCGAGAGGGCGCATCCTGCGCGGGGTGCGGATCGTCGGTGCGGATGCGCAGTATCGTCCATTGCCTACTCAGCGGCCTGCTTGGACAATCGTGCGTCTTAGAAAAAATGCCGCGCAAGCGCCTGATAGGCGCGGGGCTCAGCGATTGGGAGGGCTATGCCAGCCGCCTGGCTAAGGCCTTCGACTACACCAATACCTTCTATCATCAGGCACCCCGGTTCGACATCTGTGCCCCTGGGCCTGAGCGTTTGGGCCTGTATGATTTTCTGATCTCAAGCGACGTGTTCGAACATACACCGGCCCCTGCCTCGCGCGCCTTTGACGGTGCTTTCGAGTCCCTGCGACCGGGCGGTCTGCTGGTGATGACTGTGCCTTTCGGGTGGCAGGAAGAGACGATCGAGCATTATCCCGACCTTGGCGATTTCACCGTGGTCGAGCTGGGCGGCGACTACGCCCTGGTCAGCCGCGACACCGACGGAAAGTTCGTACTCTACGAGAACCCTGTCTTCCATGGCGGCCCCGGCACGACCCTGGAGATGAGGGAATTCAGCCTGGACGGGCTGATGGCCGAACTCGAGGCCGCCGGATTTACGGAGATCACGCTCCACGCTGACGCCGTGCCGGAATGGGGAATTTTCCCACGAAACCGCTATGGCGTGCCGGTCACGGCCCGCAAGCCGGCGGGCGCGCTCGATCGCCTGAAGTTCAAGGTGCGCAAGGCGCGACCGAGCTAGCCGACGAAGGGGTAGCTTCGCCACGGGCCGAAGACGATAGGCCCTAGCGGGCCAGGCTCACGAAGTTCACGTCTAGGCGCCTGACTGGAGTTTGCGGCGGCGTGGCAACCTTGACGCCTTCTGCACCATCCACCTTGCCCAGGACGGCGGCGATCTGATCCGCGGTCCTGTCAAGGGTATCGAGATCAGGGCCATAGATGCGGACAGCTCCGCCGTTACTAGAGGCGCTCCGGGGCTGACTAATCGTGCGTACAGCCGGTGAGGACCAATCCGGTCAGGGCAGTGCTGGCGAGACCAGGGTTGCGCAGAGCATGCGAACGCAACCGGTTCGTTCGTTCGAGACGATGGCGCAAGCGCTGGCTTTCGTTTTGATGGTGTCGATCAAGACGGCCTTGCCTCCGGTAAATTCGATCACTGACAAGGTGCCGCTTTCGCGAGCGAAAGCAGAGGCCAGTGTCTGATGAGGGTCAAATGCGACACCGTCGGCACCCGCCCCAGCCATCCGCCAAACGACTATCCTGGTGTTAACAGCCAGCCGCGCAATGCAGCGGTGACCGCTTCCGGCCGTTCCATCGGCGTCATGTGGCCACTGCCTGTGATCAGGGTCAGGGGGACCCCGGCGATCTCGGCGATCTCCGCCATGCTGGAGGGCGGCGTCAGCACGTCATGCTCACCGCAGATCACCAGCTTGGGGCCGGAAAAGGCGCGTAATACCGCCTCACCGTCCTGTCGTTCGACACTATTCTGGCGCAGGAACACCTCGCGGCCTAGCCGCTCCGTCATGGCTTGGATGCGGCTGACGAGGGGGTGATCCTCAAGCCGCGACGGGTCGATGTAGGTGTCGAGCATTCGGTCGGTCATGCCGAGGAAATAGCCGTCCGCGGCGGCGGCCTTATTCAGGGCGCGACGCTGCGTGGCCCGCTGCGGGGTATCAACGCGGATGGCGGTGTTGAGTAGGGCGAGGCGTTCGACGCGCTGTGGGGCCTGCCGCAGGATCTCCTGGGCCACATAACCACCGAAGGAAAATCCAGCGATGGCAAAGGACGGCGCTGCGTTTGCCAGCACCGACTGGGCCAGCGCCGCGAGCGTGTCACGTTGAGTTAAGTCCGGAACCAGGCCGTCCGCGATATCGGCAAGGCTAGCAATCTGGTCGCGCCATAGGTCGGCGTCGTTGAGCAGGCCGGGCAGGAGCAGCAACTGGGTCATGTGGCGGCCTTCCTGGCGGCGGCGAGTCTCGCGGTCAAGCTGCCCTTGTCATACCACGCTCATTGGTTCAGATCGGCGCATGATCCTGCGTCGCACCATCCTGGGCTCGCTTTTCTCCTTGCCCTTCGCCGCCCAGGCCTGGGCACAGGCACCGCTCACCGTGCTGGCGGCGGCATCTTTGAAGGAAGTGATGGACGCCCAGGACGTGGCATTCGCTAAGGCCGGCGGGCCACCTATGCGGTTTTCCTTTGCAGCATCCTCGGTGTTGGCGCGCCAGCTTGAGGCCGGGGCACCGGCGGACCTTTTTATCTCGGCTGACAGCGACTGGATGGACTATGTGGCCGCGCGTGGCCTGATCGATCCTGGCAGCCGACGCGACCTGGCTACCAACCACCTGGCTTTGATTGCACCCAGAGGCTCTCGGATCGCGCTGCAAGCCGTCAAGGGCATGCCGCTTGCTGCGGCGCTGGCGGGTGGCAAGCTTGCCATGGCCGGGCCCGAGGTGCCGGCGGGCCGTTACGGCCGCGCATCGCTGGAGAGCCTGGGAGTCTGGAAGAGTGTGAAGGGCGAGGTGGTTCAGGCTGACAACGTCCGCGGCGCGCTTTTGTTCGTCTCGCGCGGCGAGGCGGCGCTGGGGATCGTTTATGACACCGACGCCAGGAGCGATCCAAACGTGCGGATCGTGGCCCTGTTTCCCGATGCCAGTCATTCCAAGATCGTCTATCCGGGTGCCGTGATGAAACAGTCGGTTAATCCGGCGGCGAAGCGTTTCATGGCATTCCTGCGCACCCC